>JAITVS010000362.1 GCA_031285685.1 Tannerella sp. | reverse complement strand
AAAATCGCCATCGCATTCATTTATCTAATTTTTTAAATACTGATTCGCATTATTCATTAATAAACAAACAAATACCTGTTTTTCAATCAAAAAATGATAATAATTAATAAAAATGCTTGTTTTTATACGAAAACAAGCATTTTTATTACCAATAATATTCATTCATGATCTCATGCATTTTTGGCATTCCTTCGTCCATATCGCCTACTTCCCGCCTCATTTGTATCATCTCTTTTTTCATTTGTTCGATAATTCCGGAATGGATGGGTGAATCATATAGATTATGATCTTCATGCGGGTCTGCAAGCATATCATAAAATTCCCATGACGGTATGGACGCTATGTTTTCCGAACCGCTTGTATTCAAAGGATCTCCATAAAGGAATATCAGTTTATAACGATGGTTACGGATTCCAAAATGTGCCGGGCGGATCTTATGCTGAGTCCAGTAACGATAATACATACATTGTCGCCAGTCTGCCGGCGACATGCCTTTCAGATTTCCCCGGAAGCTTCGCCCCTGTGATTTTTCCGGCACGGACACTCCGGCATAATCAGCTATCAGCGCCGCAAAATCCGTATTCAGTATAATATCGTCATTGCGTGTTCCGGCCGGAATCTCTTTCGGATAACGTATTACAAAAGGCATACGCAAAGACTCTTCATACATCATCCGCTTATCGAAAAAGCCATGCTCTCCCAGAAAGTACCCCTGGTCGGAAACATATACGATGATTGTGTTATCAGCCAGACCTGCCTCATCCAGAAAGTCCAGCAACCGCCCGATATTATCATCAATTGCAGCGCCACAGCACAAATAATCACGGATCAGTTTCTGATAGATCTGACGCCGGTCATCTTCAGGGCTTATACCCTCACGCTTAAACGGCAACTCCGGATAACGGCACCACCATTTATCCGGATCTTTTGACGCGGTTTCCCATCGCATAGCCATATTCTCCAACTGTTGTCCCGGAAAAGTCCGGCCCGATTTTTCAGGCCCGAACTCCATCATATTTTCCGGTTCCGGAAATGTCACGTCATCATACAAATGTTTCAATCTTTCCGGAAAATCCCATGGTTCATGTGTAGCCTTGAAATGGCAAAACATCATAAAAGGTTTATTCCTATCCCGGTTTTCAATCCATCGAATCGTTTTATCTGTCACTAAATCCGTAGAAAATCCGGTCTCTTTAATACCATTATTTCCTTTATCATCATCAATCCAGTTTGCCGCCGTTTTAAAAACCGGATCCACATATTCGCCCTGATCATGAAAGACACTGAAATAGTCAAAACCTGCCGGTTGTTTTTTTAAATGCCATTTGCCTACAAGAGCCGTCTGATAACCTCCATCCCGAAGATGCTTGGCTATATTGTCGTCTTCCGGCCAAAGCGCATCATCCAATGTATAAACGCCATTACGATGACTATACGCTCCCGTAAGGATCGATGCACGGCTCGGTACGGAAATCGAATTAGTACAAAAACAATTATTAAATACACAACCCTCTGCAGTCAAACGGCGTATATTTCCATTTTTTACATAATCGGCAAGAATGCCACCATAGACACCCCAGGCCTGTGAAGTATGATCATCCGACAAAATAAATAAAATATTAGGGCGCTGATCTTTCTGCTTCTGAGACGTTTCGGAGGATTGTGCCTGTGCAGCCGGTAATGACACGACTAATGAAGCCATTCCCAGTAAATTTTTATTTACTTCTCTCACAATATTATTTCTTTTTTGTTTTATCAACCAAACCATGTTCGCGTTGTCCGGTCCCCTGGCAGCGTGTCAGATTATCACCCAGATCACGACGCATTTCTTCCGCTATTTTATTCAGTTTTACCACTTCCTCCGGATATTGAGAGATGACATCGTAACGTTCTCCCGGATCACGACGCAGGTCATATAACTCGGGCTTATCAATCGAAAGATTGGTCAAGAGTCCCGGTTGACCGTCATTACCCGGAAGATGTTTGGTATATGTCGTATATTTATGAGGGAAAACAAGCTTAAACATCCCATCGGTAACAGCTTCCAGATCATTTTTATTAAAATAATAAACAAACGATTCACGCGGGTTGGCCCCTTCTTCCTGTTTCATCAAAGACAACAGGCTCACACCATCAATCTTACGCTCAGGTAGCGGAGCGCCGCTTATTTCTGCAAGCGTTGGAAATAAGTCAATGTTTGACGTCAGATTGTTACAGATCGTTCCGGGCCGTATGGTACCTTTCCAATACATTACACAAGGTACGCGGTTTCCTCCATCGAATGTCACAGCCTTGGCTTCACGTAAACCTCCCGCCGAACCGGCATGATTGCCGTAATTTGCCCACGGACCGTTATCCGAAGTGAGTATTACCAGCGTATTTTCTTCCAGGCCGAGTTCCCGTAATGTTTTTAAAACCTCTCCAACACTCCAGTCGATTTCCATCATGACATCACCATATAGCCCCTGTTCACTTTTCCCCTTAAACCTATCCGAAACAAAAAGCGGAACATGTGGCATCGAATGGGCAAGATATAAGAAAAAAGGGGACGATTTATTTTTCTTTATGAAGTTTATGGAATGCGTCGTATAATCAGTCGTCAGCTGTGTCTGATCGGTATTATAACCCGCCACCTTATTCCCCTCAATCGTAGGCAGATCCGGGAAATTAAACACCGTTCCCTGTTGCGGATGGAACGGCCACATATCATTTGAATACGGTAGTCCGTAATATTCATCAAACCCGTTTTGCAACGGAAGGAATTGTTCCGCATCACCTAAATGCCATTTACCGAATATAGCCGTACTGTATCCTTTTTGCTTCACCAATTCACCCATCGTCATTTCGTCCTCATGAATGCCGTAAGGACTATTGGGACCCGGAGCACCGCTAAACCCGATACGATTAGGATAACATCCGGTAAGTAACCCGGCGCGCGAAGCGCCGCTTATCGGTTGCGATACCAAAAAATGGGTAAACTGCATACCTTCCGATGCCAAACGGTCAATATTCGGAATTTTATATCCGTATGCACCATTGTATGAAAAGTCACCGTAACCTACATCATCCAGATTAATCACAACAAAATTAGTATAATCGGCAGCTTGTCCCAATAAAGGCAAACCTGCAGCAAGCAGTAAATATTTGGTTTTCTTTTTTTCCACAATAATTCCCAACTATAAGTATAAAAAACATCATTCGTCAACAGCAATACCCGGCAACGGTACTATTTCCTGAATACCCGGTACAGGGCCAAACGCATAAGTCTCAGGACCCAGCTTCATATTGGAGGCCATTACCTCATCCCATGTAACAAACTTACCTGTATAGGCCGACATTCTTCCCATTATACCCATCAACACGGACTGAACGTGGATCTCCGTATCATTTACCGGCTGATTATTCCTTATTGCCGTAACAAGTCGAACATGTTCTTCCACAAAAGGATTCGGCACCGCCATCGACTGATCGGCATCATCTTTTTTAGGATACGGATATTCCCAGGCCACCGTTCCGTCAAGGTTAAATATTTTGTCGAAACAATTCGTATACCCTTTTGTTCCATATACCAGCACACGGTGTTCATTATCACATCCCGATATCTGACGGGAAGTACAATGGGTACGGATTCCATTGTCATATATATACTCAATGCTGTAAAAATCATAAACATCCCCTGTCACACGACGCAGACGGCCACCTGTAGCAAGCGCTTTGTCCGGATGTCTATCTCCCATAAACAGCGTCATCAGGTCTATTTCGTGAATAAACTGTTCCAGAAGAAGGTCTCCCGATATCCAGCAAAAATTCACCCAGTTATGTAACATATATTCCATATCGTTCCATCCGGGCTTACGTTTTACGTGCCACAATGTACCTCCATGATGTATGACATGGGCTGATACGATTTCACCAATAGCACCTCCCGCCACACGGCGATAGGTTTCCAGGCAATCTTTCTGTGAACGTCTTATCGTACCGCTGATGACAGATAGCTGTTTGGCATCCGCATGCTTAGCCGAAACCAGCATCCTGCGGGCACCTGTCGGATCTACGGCACAAGGCTTTTCGATAAAACAGTGTTTTCCTTTTTCTATCGCATAATCAAAATGCATCGGACGAAAAACGGGGGGTGTACATAACAGAACGACATCCACACCGGAATCGATCACCTTTTGATAAGCATCGAAGCCGACGAAACAATTTTCATCCGGCACTTCTATCCCTTTTGATCTAAGTTCCTGACGACAAATGGTCAGCTTATCATCAAAAACATCTCCCAGTGCGGTTATTGTTAATCCGTTACCTGCCGCAACAAAATCACATGCAGCGCCGGTGCCACGTCCGCCACAACCAACAAGGCCTGCTTTCAAGGGTTTTCCGTCAGGAGCAAATCCGGTTAACTCCGGTAATTCTATATCTTTAAACTGCGTATCCGCGTCTTTTTTTGACGGTGAACAACTTGTTATAAATGCCGGAACAGACACTGTCCCGATAGCTCCGCAAACTGAACTTTTAATGAATCCACGACGATTTAATGAATTATTTTTCATCAGAGTATTAAAATTTGGTACTCTGCAAAGATAGTGTAAATCAGTAGTTACGCAAAATAAACATATTTATTTTTGTTACCAGAGCAAAACTGCCATCCCTTTTTTGCAGCAAAAGAAAAAAATCCACCGGTATACTTTTTCTTCAAAAAAACGAAATCAATACTAAATAAAATTAATCAAAAACTAAATTTTATTCAACAATAATTTTATTTTTCAAAAAAACATATTTATATTTGCAATATCAACAAACAAAAAATGGAAGAAATAAAAAAGAGACTACCATTAAAATGCCCGGCCTGTACTTCATCTTTAAAAGTGGGACGTTTGCATTGCGAACAATGCCAGACGGAGGTTAACGGGTCCTTTGAACTACCCCTGCTTGCAAGGCTGACGGAAGAAGAACAATCATTCATTCTGGATTTTGTCCGTTTCAGTGGAAGCCTGAAAGATATGGCTAAAAAAATGGGGATCAGCTACCCTACCGTAAGGAACATTTTAGATGACCTGATTGAAAAACTAAACAAAGAAAAAATATGAAAAAAGGCGTTATTATTTTAAGTATCTTTTATCTAAGCACATTATTCTCCTTTGCGACATACCATCAGCTTCTTTTACCCTATAAAGAAGAAGCGATAACCCTAAAAACTGCGACAGGAGACATACACGGAACATTAACGCTGCCGGCAGGTACCGAAAAGCATCCCGTTGCTTTAATCATCGCAGGTTCAGGCCCGACCGACAGAAACGGAAACAGCATGCTCACGCAAAATGATTGTCTGAAACAGTTAGCAGCAAAACTGGCTGAGAACAAAATAGCTTCCGTAAGATATGATAAAAGAGGTATCGGAGAAAGTAAAAATGCAGCCGTAAAAGAAGAAGATCTTCGTATCGAACACTATATGGATGATGTCAAATCATGGATTAAACTCCTCAAAGAGAACAAGCAGTTTTCTGACATGATAATCATTGGCCACAGCGAAGGTTCTTTAATAGGTATGGTTGCTTCCGGAAGTACCAACAAATTTATTTCCATAGCGGGAACAGGATTGCCCGCCGACGAAATACTGAAGGAACAGTTAAAACAACAGCCGCAATCAATTCTGGATATGTCTGTTCCAATTATCGAATCCCTCAAAAAGGGTATTCCGGTAAAAGATGTCAATCCGATGCTGAATAGTTTGTTCAGACCAAGTGTACAGCCTTATATGATATCCTGGTTTAAATACAATCCACAGGAAGAGATAAAGAAAGTAAAGATTCCGGTGCTGATTATACAAGGCACCAAAGATATTCAGGTTTCAACCGAGGACGCAACCCTTCTCCACAAAGCTAACCCTAAAAGCAAATTAGTTATTATTGAAAATATGAATCACATCTTCAAAGACGTTGCAGGCGATGAACAGGAGAATATTGCCACCTATAGCAACAAATCTTTACCTATCAACAGCAAACTCGTAAAAGAAATATGCACATTTATACTTGATTAATAACAGTTCAGATATGAAATGAAAGCAATTCCATATAACTTCAAAACCAAAAAAATAACCGCATGAAAAAAGAAACATTATCACTGATTATCAACCCATTTAAAAAGATTGCAGGATTTCAGGCACTGAGTTGGGGATTTGCCGGACTAATTATATCAACTATACTGTCAATGGCAACAGGCTACCATTATCATAATTTGCTACATTACGGGCCTGCCCCCAATTCCGCATGGTGGTGCTTCGCTGCGGAACACTTAATCGTCTGGTTAGTTCCCGCAATACTGTTTTATTGTAGTGCGATCTGTTTTTCCAAATCAAAAGTACGGATTATCGATGTATTCGGCACCATGCTATTTGCACAGATACCTTTCATATTCATGAACTTATTCGCATTTATCCCAGCCGTTCAGAAACTAATTAATATGGACATGAATATTCCGGTGGAACAAATTGCAAAACAGCCGGAATTTATAATAGGTTCGATGATCATACTTGTCTCATGTATATTTCTGATTATGACACTAATATGGATGTTTCAGGCATTGCGTGTATCGTGTAATCTGAAAGGAAGCAGATTAGTTGTTACTTACATTGTGGGAATAATAACGAGTAATATTCTAAGTGGTCTCATCATAAAGCAACTTTATTGATCCAATATCCAAAATTTCGCAGACAACATCAATTATTAAAAATATAACAATATGGCAACATTCATCATCATACCCATATGCTTGGGACTTGTGTTTATTGTATTGGGAATAATCATCCCCAGGTATCCGCAGTTATTATCAGGCTATAGTGCACTAAGTAAAGACGATCGACAATCCGCAAAAGGAATAAAAGCGATCCGCATGATCGGATTATCAACTATCGCAGGAGGCTTTATCATCATAATCAGCAACCTTGTTTACCATATTATGAAGTGGTCTTCCGGATTAGATTATATCGTTATGGGAACAATCCTCCTGATTGTCTGTTGTTACTTTTATTTACTAAATAAAATTTCAACAAATAAAAAAGCAAATAAAATTTCAATCAGCCTGTTCGTTCTTTTAACAATAATCATCACATCCGGCATCATTTATTCTTCAAACGACGCAAACATATCCATCGAAAAACAGGAAATTAAAATAAGCGGCCTCTACGGAAAAACAATCCATTTCGACGAAATAGCCCAAATTGAGCTTGTCGGAAACATCCCTCCTATCAAATACAGGTCTAACGGGTTTTCTTTTGGTAGCAGTAAAAAGGGTTATTTTAAAACAAACAATGATGAAACGGTCACGCTATTTCTATCCACCCGGGAAGGCCCTTATTTATGCATTACGGAAAAATCCGGAGCACGCACTTTCATCAATAACAAGAATGCCGAAAACATAATCAATACTTATCGCAAAATAGCCGGAACTAAATAGCGGACGACACTTTTCTTTCCACGAAAAAAAAATTATATCTGAAAGAAAGCAACCGTTTTTTTGTCTTTGCGTCTGATTTACACTATCTTTATTCAAAACATGAAGATAGGTGCCTCGGCTATGAAAACAAATAAATTTGTTTTGCATTTCTCTCGGCTTGCACTATCTTTGCGCGCAAAGTTAGGATAAATGAGACAATTACAATACTTCATAATACTTATCTGCTGTTTTACAATTGCTGCTTCCGTATCGGCATCAACGACATTTACAAATGCCACAATGCAGGCGCCGTCGTTAAGTACGCAGGCGCAGATAAGTCTGTTGACAAGTTCACCCAGCGATGATGCGGTATTTACCGTATACGGACACACGGCACTACGTGTATACGATCCTGTACTTAAAAAAGATCTTGTCTTCAATTACGGAATATTCGACTTTTCGAAACCATACTTTATTTATCGTTTTGCCAAAGGAGAAACCGATTATATGCTAAGGGCATATGATTTCAGTTACTATCTGCTTGAATACATAGAACGAGGAAGCGAAGTTTGTGAACAGATTCTGAATCTTCTGCCGGAAGAAAAAGAAGCATTATGGCAGGCGCTTGCACTGAACGGACGTCCGGAAAACCGCGTCTACAGATACAATTTCTTTTTTGACAATTGTGCCACACGCCCTGTGGTAATGATTGAAAACTGTTTACAGGGAACTATTGAATACGCACCACAAACAGAACATCCTACATTCCGTGAAGCAATCAATTATTGCACGCGAAATCACCCCTGGACAACATTCGGGTGCGACCTTATCATGGGAATGCCGACCGACCGCATGATGACGTTGAAAGAAACATTCTTTCTGCCCGCATATCTGGAAGGGGCTTTTGACAAAGCGAAAATTGTACGGGGAAATACCGTCGAACCCCTGATAACGAAAACAAATATCCTCAACGAGGAAGATCCGTTGCCGGAACAAAGGCCGTCTTTTCTGACATCTCCCCTCGCCTGCTTTTTATTATTTTTCATAATTATCCTGATTATTACCGGGTGTGAATATCGCAGAAAAACATACTATCGCCTGGTTGACTGTATTTTATTTTTCTTTGCAGGAATTGCCGGATGCGTACTCTTTTTCTTAAGCTTTATATCCGTACATCCGAGCATGTTCCCAAACATTTCCCTACTTTGGCTACATCCGTTACATTTCATAGGAGTTGTTTTCTTTTCCGTAAAAAAGTATAATAAGATGGCTTTTTGGTATCATTTTATTAACTTTGCGGCAATTTCAGGAATGTCTGTGGCATGGTTTTTGATTCCACAACATTTTAATATAGCGTTTATTCCACTGATTGCAAGCTTATGGCTTCGATCCGGATGGGCGTTATTAAGAAACAAGAAATCGATAGGATGAGAAAATTTATAACATCGCTGATTGCCGTTTTAGTTGTCGCAAACCTGCAGGCACAGCAACAACATGCGCCAAAATTGGTAGTCTGTATTACGATTGACCAGTTACGCGGTGATTATCTTGAATATTTCAAAGGTTCGTTTGGAGAACATGGCTTTAAACGCCTTCTGAACGATGGTGTCATGTACAAACATGTACAGTTTGAATTTTCAAATATAGATCAGGCAAGCGCGTTTGCTACCATTTTTACCGGTTCCAACCCTTGCTATCACAGCATTACGGGAAATAAAAGGTATGACTTTGAAAAAGAACAGGAGCAATCTTGTATTTATGACGCCCACTATCTCGGAAACTATACGCATCAGAATTTTTCGCCAAAAAATCTTTTAAGCTCCACTATCGGCGATGAATTGAAACTCGCATCCAAAGGAGCTAGCGAAATTTACGCGATTGCACCTGAGCCGGAAAGTGCGATTTTATCAGCCGGGCATGCTGCCGACGGGGCATTCTGGTTAGATAATTACAATGGGAAATGGGCTACTACGACATTCTACAAAAACATTCCACTGTATGTTGATAAACTCAACAGCGGCTCGGAATCTCTCTCCTCACGCCTGCCCTCCATCTCATGGTCCCCGATGTTATCGGCAGATAAATACAGTGCATTACCATACATTGCTGATAAAAAACAATTTCGTTACACCTTTAATGAAAAGGAAGTCGGTTGTTATCCGCGTTTCAAAACATCTCCTCTTGTAAATAAGGAAGTCAGCAAACTTGCCGTACAATTTATTAATAACGGCGACCTTGGTTCGCATCAAACTCCGGACTTATTGCTTGTGACCTTTTACGGAGGTAATTTCTATGATGTACAGGATAAAACCTACACACAGGAAGTTCAGGACACTTATTTTCAACTGGACCAGAATTTAGGTGAACTATTGAATGCAATAGACAAAAAAGTCGGGTTAAGCAAAGCGCTTATCGTAGTGACCGGAACCGGATATTACACCGATACGGAGGTCATGCCCGAAGGACAGAATTCTACCGGAGGAACATTCCACCCGAAAAGATGTACGGCTCTTCTTAACATGTATCTGAGGCAAATCTATGGTCAGAAAAACTGGATCAATGGATATTACAACCAGCAGATATTTCTGAATCGCAAAACCATAGAAGATGAAAAGCTCGATCTTGCCACCATACAAAATAAAGCGGCTGAGTTCATTGCCGAATTCAGCGGAGTTCAGCAGGTAACAACGGATTTATCCCTGCGTTCGGGGGAATGGAATGAAGGCAGCGCAACATTACGTTATGGAACTTATCACATCGGACGTGGAGATTTGATCATTGAGCTGCAGCCCGGTTGGGGTGTGGAAGATGAGGCTACCGGACAAAAAGTAAACATAAAACGAAATAACGCAGTCATCACCCCGTTGATCTTTTTCGGAAACGGGCTAAAACCGGTGCGTATAGAGCGCTCCGTTTATGCGACAGAGATTGCTCCTACCATTACACATATTTTGCGTATACGCGCCCCGAATGCATGCAGTGATTTGCCATTGTCGGAAATCAGATAAAAGATAACCTCCCGACACAAGAATAAATATTTATGAATTCAAAAAATATATAACAACAATAAAAAATGGGATTTAATGATATATTGACAAAGTTGTTCGGCAACAAGTCACAACGGGATTTAAAAGAAATTACCCCTTATGTAGACAAAATCAAAGCTGTCTACCCTTCCATACAGGCTCTATCCAATGATGAATTAAGGTCAAAGACTGCAGAGATTAAACAAAAAATACAGGATTACGTATCCGAAGAAAAGGCAAAAATAGCCTCATTACGCGAAGGTATCGACGATAAACCTCTTGAAGAAAGAGAGTCCATATGGGCGGAAGTAGACAAAATAGAGAAAGAGATTATGGAACGTCTGGAGGTTGTACTTGAAGAGGTATTACCTGAGGCATTTTCCATCGTAAAAGATACTGCACGCCGTCTTACAGAAAATGAGACAATTGAAGTTACGGCAAATGATTTTGACCGGGACCTGGCAACAGTGCACGATTTTGTCGAAATTGAAGGAGACAAAGCCATCTACCACAACCATTGGGTTGCCGGAGGTACGGAAATCAAATGGGACATGGTACATTATGATGTACAGTTGTTCGGAGGTGTCGTTCTGCACAAAGGAAAAATAGCCGAAATGGCTACCGGTGAAGGTAAAACTTTAGTTGCGACCCTGCCGGTATTCCTAAATGCATTAACCGGAAACGGCGTACATGTCGTAACAGTAAACGACTACCTGTCAAAACGTGACTCCGAATGGATGGGACCGATTTATATGTTTCACGGACTATCGGTAGATTGTATCGATAAGCATACACCGAATTCGGATGCACGACGCAAAGCATACAACGCGGACATTACATTCGGAACAAACAATGAATTCGGTTTCGATTATCTGCGCGATAATATGGCGATCAGTCCGAAAGACCTCGTTCAACGCAAACATAATTATGCAATTGTCGACGAGGTTGACTCCGTGTTAATCGATGACGCACGTACTCCGTTGATCATTTCCGGTCCGATACCCAAAGGCGATGATCAGCTTTTCGAAGAATACCGTCCGAATGTAGAGGTTGTGGTTAACGCCCAGAAGAATCTGTGCACCAAACTATTAACGGAAGCAAAACAGAAAATGTCGAGTGAAGATAAAAAGGTACAGGAAGAAGGTGCATTGGCTCTGTTTCGCTCATTTAAAGGTATGCCTAAAAACAAAGCGCTTATCAAGTTCCTCAGCGAACAGGGTATAAAGTCTACCATGCTGAAAACCGAAGAGTTTTACATGCAGGATAATATGCGCCAGATGCATGTTGCAACAGACGAATTGTATTATGTTATCGATGAAAAAAACAATTCTATCGAATTAACAGATAAAGGTATTGACCTGCTGACCGGAAAAAGCAGCGACCCGCATTTTTTCGTATTGCCTGATATCGCATCCGAGTTATCTCAGGTTGATAACATGAACTCGTCAAAAGAGGAAAAACAGGCGAAAAAAGATGAATTACTCACGAACTATTCCGTTAAAAGCGAACGTGTTCATACCGTAAATCAGTTACTCAAGGCCTATTCTTTATTTGATAAGGACGATGAATATGTGGTAATTGACGGACAAGTAAAAATTGTGGATGAACAAACCGGACGTATCATGGAGGGACGTCGTTATTCCGACGGGCTTCATCAGGCAATTGAAGCAAAAGAACGTGTAAAGGTCGAAGCTGCCACACAAACATTCGCAACAATCACCTTACAGAATTATTTCCGTATGTACCACAAGCTGGCGGGTATGACCGGTACGGCAGAAACGGAAGCCGGAGAGTTATGGAACATCTACAAATTGGATGTGATTGTAATACCGACCAACAGACCGATCTCACGTATAGATATGAATGACCGTATCTATAAGACAAAACGGGAAAAATATAACGCAGTTATAGAAGAAATCAGCGAACTTGTTACTGCAGGCCGCCCGGTCCTTGTCGGTACGACATCTGTTGAAATATCCGAGTTGTTAAGCCGTATGCTTAACATGCGCAAGATATCTCATAATGTACTGAACGCAAAACTGCATCAAAAAGAAGCAGAGGTTGTTGCACAGGCCGGACAATCGGGAATGGTTACAATTGCAACGAACATGGCAGGTCGTGGTACGGACATCAAATTGTCTCAGGCTGTAAAAGAAGCCGGAGGTCTCGCCATTATCGGTACCGAGCGTCACGAAAGTCGCCGTGTCGACCGCCAGCTTCGTGGTCGTGCAGGACGTCAGGGCGACCCCGGCTCATCCGTATTTTATGTATCACTCGAAGATGACCTGATGCGTCTGTTCGCAACGGAAAAGATTGCCGGACTGATGGATCGAATGGGATTCAAGGAAGGAGATGTGCTGGAAGCCGGAATGTTAAATAAGTCTGTGGAACGCGCCCAGAAAAAAGTGGAAGAGAATAACTTCGGTATCCGTAAACGTTTGCTTGAATATGACGACGTAATGAATTCACAGCGTAATGTAATATACACACGCCGCCGTCACGCCCTCATGGGAGAACGTATCGGTCTCGATGTGATGAACACCCTTTATGATGCATGTGCTGTCATAGCAGAGCAAAATGAAGAGGGTGATTACGAAGCGTTGAAAATGGATCTGTTCCGTACACTCGCATTAGATTGCCCTGTTTCGCAGGAAGATTTCAAAAATATGAAGGCTGAAAAGCTGACAACCGAGATTTTCAATGCGGCCCTTGAAATGTTCAAACGGCATATGGATCGCATGGCCCAGATTGCCAACCCTGTGATCAAACAGGTATACGAAAATCAGGGAGCAATGTATGAGAACATCTTAATCCCGGTTACCGACGGAAAGAAAATGTATAACATATCATGTCATCTGAAAGAAGCATACGAAACCGAATCAAAAGCGATAACCAAAGCGTTCCAGAAATCCATTATTCTTCATATGATAGACGAATCATGGAAAGAACACTTGCGGGAAATGGATGAACTGCGCAATTCCGTACAAAATGCAAGTTACGAAAATAAAGATCCGCTGCTGATATATAAACTGGAAGCATACAATCTGTTTAAAGCGATGGTTGAGAACATGAATCGCAAAACTGTTTCTGTATTGATGCGCGGTCAGATACCTGTACGTGAAGAATCCGAAGAGCAACGTGTGCAGGTAAGTCAGGCAGCACCGGAACGTCGTACGGATCTCAGTCGCTATCGCACCCAGAAAGATGAAATTGCACAAAGCAGAAGCGACAGGGGGAATGATGATGGCACTGTATATCCGCAGGGACAACGTCCACCTGTAGGTCCTCAAAAACAACATCAGGAACCTGTACGTGTAGAGAAGCGCGTAGGGCGCAATGACCCGTGTCCATGTGGAAGCGGCAAGAAATATAAAAACTGTCACGGACAGGGATTATAAAATAAGAAACGGTTGCTTCCACACGGAAGCAACCGTTTTTAAATAAACTAAAATGCCTGCCTTATAAAGAAATATTTTTTGTAAATTAAAAATATCCATAGTATGAATTTTTCAATACGAAAAGCCGACACAAACGATTGCATCCTGATACGTGAACTTGCTTCACAGATATGGGGTCCTACCTACCAATCTATTTTATCTCCGGAACAGTTGGATTATATGTTTGAAATGATGTATTCTACCGAACACATAAAACAACAAATGGCAGAGTTAGGGCATCAGTATTTTATTGTCTATACGGGTGACTGGCCGGTCGGTTATCTCTCCATTGAAAAAGAATCCGACAACAACTATATTTTCCAGAAAATATATTCACTTCCCGAGTTACACGGCAAAGGTGCCGGCCGGTATATGATTGAACAGGGTATTTCCTATCTGAAGACAATTCATCCGTCGCCATTCACAATTGAACTGTATGTAAACCGCGAAAACCCGGCCGTCGGCTTTTATGAGCATATGGGGATGAAGAAGACTGCAACACGCGATCATGACATCGGTAACGGCTACTTCATGAATGATTATATCATGACAATAAACATTGAATAGTAGATTTTCACAAAAACAGCCTTAATGAAAATAAGTATCCATATGACTCCTTATGTATTTATTACGATATGCCTGACGCTCTTCTACAGTTGCCGGCAGAAAGGAAAACATGCGGTAAACTTTTACTATTGGAAAACAAACGTTCAGGCTGATAATACGATATGGGACTATTACGATCAGCTCGATTGTCAACGCCTCTATCTGCGTTTCTTCGATATCGACATTGAAAATGACAAAGTTATCCCTCTGGGAAAAATCAAACCATTTCAGGCGGACCGGATTTTTACCGGTATACGCCGGATAGAATATACTCCGGTTGTATTTATAACGAACAGAACATTTGAAAAATACACGGATGACGAACAAATCCAAAAACTGGCGTCGCATATATCATCCCTGATCAGGGAAACAGCAATGTATAACAAAATAAACGGATATAAAGAGATTCAGATTGATTGCGACTGGACCCCCGGAACGAAAAAAGCCTATTTCTACTTTCTGAAAGTACTCGGCGATCTCTCAAAATCCGATATTACATGTACAATTCGCCTGCATCAGATAAAAGACAAAAACGATACGGGTGTTCCGCCTGTCAGAAAGGGTTATCTGATGTGTTATGCGACATCCGATCCGACGGAAGGAATGGATAGAAACTCGATCCTGGACATCCGGCTTCTGAAAAGCTATACTCAAAACATAAATGAATATCCACTGGCTTTCGACATAGCACTCCCACTCTATTCATGGGGAATCATTAAAAATCATCTGGGAAAAATAAAGCTGATGAACGGACTCACATCGAATGACCTGCAGTCGCCTGCATTCAGGCAAACAGGAGAAAACAGTTTCGAGGTTGTACAGGATTGTTTTTTACAGGGAATGTATATCAACAGCGGATTCACGATCAAAATAGAAGAAATAACTCCGGAACTTCTGAATGAATCCAAAGTATATCTTGATAAAAAAATAAAACATGATTACAACATTGTCTATTATCATTTAAGTAAAGGATTTCTGAATCGCTTTACGATAGAAGATCTAAAGTAATCGATCGCAAGAAGCTGTATATATAATTCAACAACCCTGTAATTCAACAACATTTTTATGAAACAACACGCTTTTACCCTGTGCTTCCTGATATTAATGGCCAGCTCAAAAGCCCACGGCTGTGCCGATTATAGTATTGACTCTTATTATTTCAACCTGTTTGCCCAGGAGATCATCAGGGATCCCCGGTACACTCCGTTTTTGAGGACTGAAGAATCGAGATTTTATGACAATGGTATTCCGAAAAGAAACGCAAACATTGAAGAATGGGAACAATACCTGGGCTTACCCTATGACAACACCTATTATCTTGTATTCAAAGCCAGTCGTGATAACATCAATGCCTTGATTAACGGGGACAAGACCGATGACCCAAAGCTCGGTTTCATCACAAAAGACATCGTTTCACGTCAAAAACAAGCATTACTATACCTGGCTTATGCAAAATATCTTGAGCCTTTTATGCGCATTACTCACGAAGAAAGCGAAAATGGCTGGGGGTATTATTATTCAGAAAATGAAGAAGCCAGTCAGCTTGATTACGAAAAGGTTACGACAGTTCTTTCCCGTAGTTGGAAAGCAGAAAAAGACAAGGAACTGAAACTGCGATATGGATACCAGCTTGTAAGATTTGCTCATTATAACAGAAAATACGAAGATGCGATTGAATATTTCAACACATATGTCGAACCGTTAAATTACAAGCCGGAAATGTACTATTATGCACTAAGCCAGAAAGCCGGAGCGCTGAGAGGTTCAGGAGATATTCTACAGGCCAATACCGACTTTATGAAAGTATTTTCTCACTCGACCGACCTGAAGGAAACAGCCTATTCATCCATGTACCTGAGTTATGAAAGTGAAGTCGATTTTTACAGCATGCTCTCTGAAGCAAAGACCGAGAATGAACGTAATGACATATACCTTCTTCTTGGCTACAAATCATTCAACAATCCACTCAATGAAATCCGCAAGATCATATCGACAACACCCGACGCAATTCAGGCTAAAATATTGATAGTTAGAGCTATTAATGAATTAGAAAGAGTAACATTGCCTACGCTATACTCATATGATGCAAAGACGAAAAATGACAGGTATCCGGTAATAAACGCAAACGAAACAAAAAACTTCCTGACGTCGGCCATAAGTTTATCTTCCGAGATTATCCAATCCGCAACAGATAAAAACTTTTGGAATATGGCAGCGTCCTACCTTTGTTTTCTGGACAAAGATTTCTCCGAAGCCCGGAACTACCTGTCAAAGGTGAACACACCGGACGAGATCTACAAACAACAGAAAAACCTGTTTACCGCATATATTGATATATGTGAACAGCCAATTATCAACCAGAAGGCTGAAGAAATGATTTCCGAACGATACATGGATTTACTGTCCGGACAAAACGGTGATCACGGACAATTTATCCGGAATGTGCTTTCTAATCGCTACTTCATTCAACAGGAATATGCCAAGGCGTTTCTGATAACAAACAACCTCAATGCGATTGAAATGAATCTGCAAATAAATTTGCTAAACAGTATTGAACAGTTTTACAATAAAAAGGACAAAAATAACTTCGAAAAATGGATGGTGCAATCCATACAAGCCGGGAAATATGAAGTAAATGATTATTTAAAATATCTGTATGGGATCACCTATCTTACAAATGGTGAAATTCTCATGGCAAACCAATATTTCAAATCGGCAGACAATGATTTCGGAAAAGTGTCGGATCATATTTTCGGATATAATATCCGGGAATGGTTCAGCGGAGACGAAGATCTTATTATGCGTAAGGCATATACCGGAGATTTCCCTTCCATAGAAGAAAGACTGTCATACAAAGATGTAACGGATATTCTCGTTGAACTTGACCTGACGGCTAAAATGAATGGCGAAAAAGCAGCCAAAGCCTGTTATCTGATCGGCAATTTTTATTATAATGTTTCCTCCACAGGATACTTTCGCCAATATCTGCGTTTTGACGACAACAACGGCTATTCTTACAACAAATATCATCAGTTTAGCGAAAAGGAATCCGAGCATGTTTATAAGTATTACGAAAATAAGGAAGAGAATCTTTTCATTATCAGCTATGATCTATTCACACACTTCAGAAATACGACGGATATAGCCGAATCTTATCTGCAAAAAGCATTGAGAAAAACAAAAGACGACGAATTAAAAGCCCATATTCTGTTCTCCCTGGCTAAAATAGATCAAGAAAGTCAAGCCGGTAGTAGCTCTTATTATTACTTCAATGACAATACAATCTACAGTAAAACATACTTTGATGAGTTAAAAAAACTCAGTAAGACACACCTGTATAAGGAAATAAACCAATACTGCAAATACTTCAATTATTATATTAACAACAATTAAAAAGACAGGATCGCCTGAAAGATGGGCTATCCTGTCTTTTTTTCAACCAAATGATGTTTGTTTCACCTTATCGAACTACGATTTTACGGGTCCAACCGGAATTACTGTTTACCAGAAGTACTCCCTTGGGGTATGCGGATACATCACGACTATAAGAGTAGTCAGTTTTGACAAACCGATCCACAAGCGACCCTGTTACTGAATATACGTGAATCACTTCCTCTCCAAAATCACTCTCCAACATAAGGCTATTGCCGGAAATATATGCGCGGGCATCGCGACTTACAATCTGCTCGTTATCTACAAAACCATTCAGCATTGCATACAAAGTAGAAACGGTACTCTGCTCCGCAATCAATAATCCATGTCCAACTGTTATATCAGATGTATCAATAGCACATACAGCCGGATATGGCGGACTGATTTCCAAATGAGACAAATAATCTGACACATCAGCAGAAGTTTTATAATGATTCTCTTTCGCATCAGAAAACCAAAGAATATAATTCTCTTTCAGAACGGAAACTACCGGTACCGACGCAAGATTCTTTTTAACCCATTCACATCGACTGCAACTTAGACTGCCCCAGAACAACACCACCTGCTTGCCTTGAGAACGTGCAGCATCGAACGCCTCTGATTTTGTCAGATACCATGTAAACCCTCCGGATTCCATCGTATTTTGCGCGTTTATCTCCGACGAAAAAACCTGCAATGCAAGACCTAAAAACACAAAGTATACAATTCTTCTCATACAATAAATTTTATAAATAATAATTTAAAATCACACACTGGAAAATTATTCGACAACAATTTTCTTCGACCATCCGGAACTTCCCGTTACCACCAATATTCCTTTTGCGTATGCAGATATATTGCGGTTTATGCCATATTCTACCTTACGAAACCTGTCTACCAACGAACCCGACATTGTAAAAACACTCACTATTTCATCATAGATATCATTCTTTATAACAAGATTTTTGCCGGAGACATATACGTTTACAGAAGCTTTTTCTTTATTTTCAAAATGATCATTGCCGACATATTGGTTAAGCATAGCCTGCAGGTCATTCACTTCCTGAGCGCCGGTCCTCAAACCATATGCAACCTTCACATCAAAAGTGTCTATGATACAAATAGCGGGAAATGCAATATAACCGGAAAAAACAGACAAATAATCAGAAACCTCTGTCGAATATCGATTATACTTTTCATAATCCGAAAACCAGAGTATATAATGTTCACTAATAATTGATCTCAACGGTTCTTTTACCAACTTCCGTCTTACATCAGTTGTGATACTACAAGTTGTTCTACCCCAAACCATAAATACCTGTTTTCCCTCTGAACGTGCAGCATCCAACGCCACAGATCTCTTCAGATACCAGGTCATGCCTCCATATTTTTCAGAATCCCCGGTCTGTGCTCCGGCCTCTGCAATAAATAATACAAAAACCAGGCTTATTAAATATTTAATTTGTATCATGTTTCATTATTAAACCGATAGAAAGAAACCGTTCTCATAACGTGCAAAGATACTTGATTTTTCAATAAAAAAAACATTATGCATCCTACAAAATGTTAACGTACTCCAAAAGAAAAGGTACCCTTTTGAGGTACCTGTATTTTCTAAGAAAGAATGCACTATCTTCTGCCAGAACGACTACTCTCCGAGCGCTCCGATTTATTCTCTTTGGCTGAGCGGGAAGACTTATTATCTTCACTGCTGCGGCTATTACTACTACGACGACTGACAGAAGAACTATTGTTGTCTCCGGAAACACTGCTTCTTGTACTACTGCTCCGGCTTTCTGTCATCGAACTGCTTTTTTATTATTCTTATTAGTAGTGCGGGAAGCTGCTTTATCCCGGTCATTATCCCTGGCACTAACTCTTGAATCATTCCGGCTATTATTGTTATTAGTACGATTATTCATCGTTGCTTCATTACGGCTACCACTGCTACGATTGCTGCCTACATTTCTGCGATCATGCGTATTAGTCGGACGCATCTCATTGCTTATCCGCCCGTTACGTGTTGCTTATCCGCCCGTTACGTGTATTGGCTGCAAATTCACGACTATTCGGACGTCCGTCATTTCGCGGCATATAGCGAGGCTCTACCCATCTGTGATAATTATTTCTTGCATGATTGTAGCGAGGCTCTTTCATATAAAAAATAGGTACCTGCACATAATTATAACGATATCCGGAATACATATTAACATGTCTCCTGTTATGTTTCCATGGGCGATGAACTCCGTTCAAAACCACTTTATAAAGTGAGTAGAAATCGTAATAACTGTACGCAACAAGAAGAAATATACTAGAAATCCAGCGCCCTCTGTTTGGATAATAGAATAACTGGTTGACGACGTCATAATAAACATTTATTTCCGGAATGTAATAAAATTCAGCGTAATTATATCCCGAAGGTCCCCATGCCGGCTGAAGGTCTATATTGATACTAACATGCACCTGAGCTTCTGCTTTGTTGATATTAACCATTCCGATCATCAACCCTAAACTTAAAACGAATATTAACTTTTTCATAGCAGTAAATTTTAACTGTTAATAATGGGTTTCAACTCTCTTTCTTGTTTTGTTTGACTTTAAAAAAAACAGAAGGTTTAATTCGCATTGATTTATAAGTTCAATAAAAATCATAACAATCAAACAACTCTCTCCCCATTGTTATTCGCAAAATGACACTCATTTGCCATTGCCAGCATATTTTTGTCAACAAAAAGCGACTTCCATAAGAAAAATCGCTTTTCCATTACAAATCACAAGACCACTCTACTAATCTAATACCCTAAAAACAAACCACTTAATGCACCGATGCTTTACGGTTATCATTATACATCTAACAAAACTGCCTCGTTGGATATTTCATATTTCTCATTGAGGATTGCAGCATTCACAAATACGGTTTTACGGCTCTTTTCTATTCCATAAGCATCGTGGATATGACCAAAAAGGTGATATTTAGGTTGAATGTTCAAAACAGCTTGTAATAAACCCCGATCACCATAGTTGATATTTGCAGCAGAATCCAAAATGCAATATGGTGGTTGATGAGTTATCAGGACATCAGTATCAGGCGGGATCTTCCGTAAGTGTTCATCATAATTACCGGACATGATATCTTCCATAAACAAGGGCAAACCATAAAAATTCAGACCTTCGACCGTAACGCCCGAATTACACAAATAAAAGCAGTTATCAGGCAGTCCATCAATGTTTGATCCAAACAAACAATCGTCGTGATTGCCTGCAATAAAAATCTTGTATTTGTAGGGTAAAACAGAAAACCATTCCATAAAATCAATAATCTCCTCTTCTGACCCTGCAAATGACACATCTCCGGAATGAATAATCAGATCAGCAGACGGCAAATTTTGCAAAGAGCGGTGTTTACAATGAGTGTCTGAGAGGTGGAGTATCTTCATAAATTATTACTTTTGGGATTACACTCTAAAAATCTCTCCGTCTTTCAGTAATATAACAGTCTGTCCTTTAAATAATCTCTGAAATTTCTCCGGTGCTTCTGTGTGAATAGGAATAATGCCACATGCCGGATTAACCGTTTCAAAAACTGCATTTAGAGTTTCTATATCAGCGTGTCCGCTTGTGTGTTTGTGCTCAAGATTATATGGTTCGAAAAAATTATATAATAATTCATTGAATGCCTCTTTTTCTTTATCTAAATATCCGTTCCACATTGAATAATAGATTTTAGTTTCTTCCGATTTTGCATATTCATCCAAAAGAGGCTTGAATACATCATTTGAGCGAATAAGCATACAGAATCCATGTCTTTCTAAATAAGGTTCCAGGTTCCCGATAAAAGAAAATGGACTCTGAGCTCGTCGTTTTAAATCAAAAAAACGTCCTGCCGGATTTGTTGTTTGGTCATAATCAATATCATAAAAAGGTGTATACTGCTTATGATTCTTAGAAACAATTTTCATTATTTTCGCCTGATAGTTATCACAAATAAAACAGCGTTTAGTTCTTTCTGAGGCATGATATAAAGCGAATATGCGGTCTATGTTAGTTGAGGAGACAAACACAAAATTATATTTATTTTTTCGAAATTGCGTCTCAAAATTCTTTTGCAACTCCTGTTCCGTTTGCATTGTAACATTTAAATGTTGAATATTAGAGCCTTCGGATATTATATAATCGATATTTTTTACATACTTTTTCAATGCTTTCATAAAACCTTTACTCTTGAATCCATGTCCACGGAAGTCGCCCGTGTGTAGTATTCGCTTTCCATCGGCTTCAACAATAAACATAAAAGCATCAAAAGCTGAATGGTCAACAAATAAAGGGGTAACCGTTATTCCCCCAATTTTTATTCGTTGCAGCGCCTCAACTATTTTTATTGTTTTTAGCCGTTCGACAATCTTTTTGTGTTTCTCAGCCTCGCTTGGGTCAGGTATATGCGATAACCTGCTTTCAAAGCAGTTAAAAATTTCGATAGCGGTCTTCCCTGCATAGATAGATAAATCAGAAGCCACATTACTAATGCTACCGATATGGTCTCCGTGATAATGGGTAATAAACAATGCACTTTTTGAAACATCGCCGCAAGTTAATCCTTCAATTCCAGACAGTTCTTTTTTATCCGCACCCGGCAACTGTTCACCAAAATCAATAAACACCTTATAACCATTGCTTTCTATTTCGGTTACACAACCGCCTATTTGATCAGTTCCTCTGTGGATTATTATCTTCATAGCGCAATATGAGAGTATGTCATGTGATTCATCTTTAATAAATGACTATCATTAATAAGATCAATTACATTACTTGAAATTAATGGATGTAGCTTTTTTGCTAAAAAATGTCCTTCAATGTGCTTTATCTTTTCTTCCTTAAAAGCGCTATACAAAGCATCAAAGTCTCGATATTTCGATTTCTCAGCATCTTTCGGATATGCAATCTGCTTATTTTTAATATCATTCATTATGTTTACATAGTACATTAATTCTGAAATTATTCCAACCATTGTATTGTTTGTGTTTTTTAATTCAAACACATGCAATGTATTGCCTTTTATTGCCCAAATGTCAATTTGACTTTTCCCTCGGGGCATAATACAACTTTCTTTGCTTACTATAATGTTAAAAACACCAACTGGCAACTGCTGGTTAATCACATCATAATCAATAGAATGATTGTTTATAAAATTTCTTTCCAAGATTGCTTCTTTTCCCTCTACGTCTTCAGTTGCATCGCCACACGGAAAATTTGCAACCCAATTCTTATCTCTTTCCTGCTCTCCTTTATACATTTTAAGATCAAATAAAGAACCATTTCTAGCCCAATCATAAGCTTCTGTAAATTTCTCCACTCGGTACAAAAATCTTTCATAATGAGAATATTCATTCCTTTTTAAAGGATTCCAGCAAATCGAAACTTCTTTAATTAATTCAGGTAGCCATGCCTTTAGACAAAAAGCCCATCCATCAAATGCGGATTTATTACATTGCATATTTGCACGCAATCCCTTTTCTGTCATAGTAATGGCAAGAACGTTTTTCTCTATCTCAAAATCAATTGATGATGGGAGAGATACATTTTTTTTACCCGTAATCTCTTTCAAATTCTCAATAATTTCTTCTTTTTTCATTTCCATCTATTTAAGTATTGTACATTCTATTATCTCCTCTATCTTGTTTTCTTCCGGAAGCATTTCTACTTTCTCAATCAAATCCTGATCTATATACATATTCTCCATTCTCGTTAAACGTATTAAACGCATCTTGAGTGTATTTTCTTTTAAGATCGTCCAGCGTAAAAATTGGCTGATTTATGTTAATTGCTCTATTTTTCATTGGCATATTTGGGTTAGTCTATATATAAATACGAATAAGCATGAAAAAAAGACACAAGAATTCAGTTAACAACTACTAAGAATCCAATCATACCACTAATAATCAAATGAATACAAAAATATTTTTCCCTTAAGAAAAAGGTCGCCTGATTATTAGCCACTTATTTATACCTTTATGATACAAATGCAGAACAGATAAAGTGATAACTTTCGGTAAGATTATCGCCATTTATTGCTCAATAGTTATTCATTCTCTTCATAATAATACGAATAATCAATCCCTTTCATGAACATTTCACTGCTATTGATTTCATCTGTAAGGGCATTTTTCAGCAAGCTATTCAATTCTGTGCTGTTTGTGGAACTTTTTATCATTGCATTCATGTATTCAGTTTTACCGATTTTACTCCAATCAATACACTTTTTCAAGTTCTTTTTCAATATCAAATCCAACCAAATGCGTGTACTTCGCCCATTGCCTTCCATGAATGGATGAGCGATATTCATCTCCACATATTTATCGACAATCTCGTCGAAGGTATTTTCAGGCATCTCTTCAATTTGCTTTAAAGTATTCCCTAAGAAATGCGACACAGCGAATTGAAATCCTCCTTTTGAAATGTTTTTCTGCCTTATCTGTCCGGCAAAGTCATAAAGCCCTCCAAAGATATAAGCATGAATTTGCTGCAAACTTTTTGTTGTTCCGATTTCTGCGTCACTAATAAGATTGCTTTCGAAGAAAGAGTAAGCCTTTTTCTTGCTTTGTCCATCAATACTATTATCGCTGTAAGTGAACCAATCCAAGAACTTCATGGCTTTGTTGTTGGGGAAATGCTTAGCAAGAGAGATTACACCTTCGCTGTCAAGTGTATCGGTCAAATACTTTTTCCCATCAGACGCTGTTAGCTTCAGTCGGTTAGTGGCACTAACCAACTCGTTGTTTTCTTTTTTAAGCTTAGTTTTGAGATACTTCCAATAGTTCCGAACCTTGTTGTAATCGTCCTGTTCATTTAGAACAGCGACAATATCCAAAACGGAAAACCACCATTTATTGCTTTCTTCATCCCAGACGGCACGCACTTCACGGTCGTCAAAGAAACGGATTGATATTTTTGTGTTATTGGTCATTGTTGATATCCCTTTTTGAAGTTATTCTCCAAATCCCTTTTTTATCTGATCCTTCACGAGAAATAATCCCTTCGTTTTTTAATTTTTCAATATGTTTTTGCACAGCAGATGGATTGATCTGCAATGCTTCAGATAATTCTTTTCGCGTAATAGTTGGTTTTTCTACAATCAATTCTAATAATCTGACCATTTTTTCTGACCACTTTTTCTGACCACCAATCCATTCTTTCTGACCACCATCACTTACATTAAAATATTCACTCGATCCCTCGCCAATTTTGTTGTTTGTATCTATTCGCAAGTGCCTATTTTTTAAATCATTGTTCTCTCCAAGCAATAGGTTACCAAAAAAACGCATCAAATATTCGGATGTTGCATAGATTTTATGCTCATAATCGTTATAGTTAGCCCTAACAAGGGCATTACGAAAATACCACGAATGTTTAGCAAACATATCGTTTTCCACTTTAAAACCGAAAGTGCGCAGGTATTTAATGGTAAAAACAGCTATTGTACGCGTGTTACCCTCTCCAAAAGCATGAATTTGCCACAAACCGGAAATAAAATTTGCGACATGTTCTACAATTTCCCGCTTTGACAGACCTTTGTAGTTGAACTTCTTTTCTTGTAGGAAATCATAATCTAAGGTTGCATTTATCGTATCGGCAGAAGCATAATAAACAGTTTTTCCATTCAACACCCATTCGTTTTTAGTGATATTATAATCACGTGTCTGACCTAATTTAACTCGAATGTTTTCAATACCTGTAAATAGCCGTTTATGGATAGATAAAAGCTCAGCAGGACTGAATGTAAATGTCTTCTCCGATAATATCTCAGTAATGTTTGCCGAAACTTTATCTGCTTCTTCTGTTCGATCATCTTCAGTAGTCTTTCTATTAGTCTGTTGCTTGTAGTAATTATCAATTCTGTATTTTACCTCATCAATCGTAATTTTGCCTTCAATATTTTCTTTGGCAGTTTCAATCAAGTAAGCAGACGGCGTTAAGCCATCAACCTGTTGCAAACCGATCGCCGTTTGCCAGATTTGGCTTTTCTCTTTCTGGGAAGGTTCGCCTTGACGGATATATTCATCAAAATCGTCTATCATATCTTTATTATTTTTTATGGCATTTACGTATTGGCAAAATCACATATCCATTTGAGATAGTCGTCATGCCAAGTGAATTTGTATTCTATGTTTTGTTTTTGAGCATATTTTGTATTCTTATTTTTCCAATGGTATTTTCTCCGCACAGGTCGCCAGTTCAAATTTCCAGTTTTCATTTAATTTATGAAGTCCTTCTGTAAACTCAGTCATAGTACGTTCGTTGAATTCTTGATAAGCGATTGAATTTTTACGCAAATTATTCTGAACTTTCTTATAAACCTTTATATCTGCAAAACTAAAGACAAATTTATCCGTATAGTCTTTTAGTTGATTTCCAATTCTTTCTACTTTTCTTAAGAGTCTCTCTACCCCAATCTCATCAGTTAAAATTAAAGGGTCAAAATGCTTTAACATAGGTTTGGGATTTTTAGACCAGAATATAAATAACCTTGCATCTCGAAAAGAAACATAGAGAGGAACTCCATTAAAAGGATTTTTCCACTTTACGTACCCCTCTTTTTGTCTGTCCATAAACCAATCGGAATAAAATGCAGGAATATCAGTCGAGCGACTGACAGATATAATTTCCGGAGCTTGCGCATCAACAAACTCCCCATTTGATTGTTGTATCTGTATTTTATTCCAACTCATATCACTATTGATTTTTTATATTCTGTTTTGCAATACTCAATACCTTATCTGACATATCTTTATCTTCTTTCATTATTGCTACGACTTGGTCGGCAAGCCAAAGGGCGAGCAAGTCTTCAGGATCAACTTGCAGAATTTTTGCAATAACAGGAATATATATTTTTTTTGCTTGGCGATCTCCACGCTCAATCTTACAATATAAAGCATTATCTATTTCAAGAGCAGCAGAAATCTGTCTCTGCAATAGTTGCTTTTCTTCACGTAATTGACGTATTTTCTCTGCAAACAACATATTTGACAGTATTCGACTTGACATGATTTGACAAATTTACTAAATATTTGAGAGACAGTATTCATATGTGGTAAAAAAAAGTTATCAACATCACAATATATACATAAGCATTCTTCTTGTTTTTACGGGCAAAAACAGGAATTACTCAAAAGAATATCGCTCAATTTAGCCCTCATACACCTGCTTATTTTCCCCTTTTACATTTTGTAAACATCTCTTCTTGGAAAGAATTAATTAGGAAACACTACTTTCTAATTAATATTTGCAGTAAGTTTTTGTTCCGCCTGCATCAATTCGAGCAGTGCGTTTTTATCCCACCCTACGATAGTAATACAGTGATTCTGATATTCACGGTAATCATCCGATAAAGTACAGGAGGAAGTAGAGAACCAGTTCCAGTGATAACTTCAACTGTATTATCCCTGGGAGATTTCAATCCTTTATTGTTTTAGTTGGCTATCTGTTAGACTAC
>JAITVS010000337.1 GCA_031285685.1 Tannerella sp. | reverse complement strand
GATAATTTTGTACTTGTCTTTTTTGATAAATCAAAAAAGAAATGACCTTCGATTTGCCCTCCGGGATTGGAGGGGTCAGCTTGACCCGGAATGGGGGTCAGCTTAAACGGAATATGCAGTTGTAGTCCATTGCAGCATCTGTAAATCACCGTCCGAATTGCCGAATGCCAGAATCGGTTTTTTTCCGATGAACTGATAAATTCCTACTGGTTTTCCGACATTGTCGTCGATATGAAAAACATCCGGCAAAAGCTTAATCTGGAAAGTACTGTCTTTCTGAACAAACTCCGCCTTCAACATGCTTCCTATCACTTGTCCCGAAGGGATTCCATAAGCCTCGTCACTGAAATTACGAATAAACATGCTCGATCCTCCTGATACGATGTAAGTTGTAAAGTCGTTGGCGCGCAAATATTCTAAAAGTTCCACCATCGGTTTATAGGTCAATTCAACATATTTTTTTTTGAATTTCTCATGTGTAGCGGTATCTAACCAATTCTTTGCTGTTTCTCGGAATTTGTCGATATCCTGCATTGTATGGCTTAATGCGAATACTTCCAGTAATCCCTTTTCCCCTGATTTCAGGAAAGTCATTTTGTCTCCCTCGGCCAACGCTTTTATTTCAGGTTTTTTTAATAATTCAGGATGTTTCGGTATAATATCTTTCATTACATTGAAAGAATAGACAAACTCAAAATAAAGGGGTTGTTCGCACCATAAAGTACCATCGTTGTCGAATACTGCTATCCGGTCTTTTTCCGGTACGAAATCTTTACCTGAGGAGTCTGTCACTTTCGCCACAAAGTCGAGAATCATTTGTTTATTATTCGTATTATTCCATGAAGGCAACGGATCTTTTGTCACCTTGTTGTCCACCACCTTGTTGTCTGGCTTAATACCCGGATCACATCCGGTGAATAATAAAATAAATGCGATTGGAATAATTGATAGATTTGTTTTCATTGCTCAAGTATTATATTATGCAAAATAAATAATAATATCGGGCAACACAAAAGTATTACCCGATAAATTATGCGTTATTTGAAATCTTCAGGAATCACTTTTGTTAACCCCATGCCCCAAGGTTGATAGGGTATATTGGGATATTCCCTGAATTCTTCCAGAAATTTTATCAATGGCGGATTCATCTTAATCGCCATCCATGCATTGTCCTGTCCGGAATAACGTCCCGGAGATGATTTTAACTCACCCCGGGTTGGAGCTGCTCCATTAAAAATCAAGTCATAATTTTCTCCCGGATCCTGCCACAAATCATAAATAGCCGGAGGGTTTAAGTCAAGCTCAGGGCCTAACCACGTATCTTTAGCTGTAAAAACCATTTTCAGGTTAGTATAACGGATCGCTCCGAATTTTTGATCATTAAAGAAAGCAAAAAAGTCACGTTTACCCGGGCCTTTTCCTAATATCAGGTCACTGTTATCTATACCGTCGAAAATAATTTTCTTTCCATTATTATCTTTCCAATAATACGGAGGCGCTTCACCACCTGCTATTTTTACAAAGGTTGGCCACCAATCCATGTGAAACATCATGTCGTGAGCGACCGAGCCTGCCGGAATATGCCCCGGCCACCAGGCAATGGCAGGACAGCGAAAACCACCTTCAAAAGGTGTTCCCTTCGTGCCTCGAAATGGAGTATAGCCCGCATCAGGCCACGCGTCAATCCATGCTCCATTGTCAGTTGTCCATATAATTAAGGTATTTTCGGAAAGGCCCAAATCACGTATCGCCTGAATAATTTGTCCGCTATTGTCGTCCATTTCCATTAAGGCGTCCTGATAAGGCATACCTCCGGGAGCTTTGCCCTTCCAACGGTCGGAAGGATTATTCGGGTTGTGTACTTTCAGAAAGTTCAGGTACATAAAAAAGGGTTGATCCGATTTCGCATTCTTCTTAATCCAATCGATTGCAGTAGCCCGCATGTTGTCATCCCCGGTTTTCAGATTTCCATAATTGAAGTTCTCAACCGTAACCTCTGCCTTTTTACCTGCAACGCCCTTAAATTCAGAGAGAACGGCTAATGCCCGCCATTCTTTCATGAAAGCAGCATCGTTTCTTGGAAAATTCGGATGTAATTCCGGGTCTTCATATGCATAAACGCCGGCATAGTAGGGTGTCATGTGGTACATTTCATCAAAGCCGATGGATGTCGGGAAATTTTCTTCCTTGTCACCCAAATGCCATTTTCCTAATTGTACCGTTTTATATCCTACATTTTTCATAGCCTGGGCTATCGTCGGAGTCTCCTTTTTCAATCCGTTAGGATCTCCGGGGGCCAACACCGAGGACATGGAAGTACGGATCGGAATCCGTCCGGTAATGAAGGAGGCTCTGCCCGCCGTACAGCTGGCCTGTCCATAGTAATTTGTAAATCTCATACCTTCGGCCGCCATACGGTCGAGGTTTGGAGTGGGAGCGCCACGCATTATACCTCCACCATAACTTCCTAAATCTCCATACCCGACATCATCTGTCATAATAACAATGATGTTTGGCTTTTGCGTAGGACTTTTCTGTGCCTGCGCTTCAGATGGCTGAATGATGGCGCCGGCAGCAAGTATTGCTCCTATGGCAGCAACCTTACCACAATTTCTTAGTTTTTCTTTGATTCCCATAACTCTTTATTTTTTAATGAATATGTTTATTTCTATTGATACTTACCCTATACTTTATGTGTATAGGGTAAGTATAGATCAGGTCTGCTACTATATTATTTCTTCTTTGATTGGGACTGTTGACCATCTTGCGGCATCATTTTTTTCTCATAATTTTCGAGTGCCCTTTTTGCTTTGATTTTTGTTTTTTCCTGTTCCATTATTTTAGAAGGTACAAAGCTCGGAGGGAATGATCGCGGAGGATACTCTTCAAATGTTTCGACAAAATCAAAGACATCCTGCATAGTGCCATATGCAGCGCCAACTTGAGTCAAGTTCCAATCCCAATACGTGTTTGAGGTGATGTCTGCACGTTCGAAAGGATCCTGCATCAGGTTAAATAATTTTTGTAAACGCAATTGAGTAAATGGTTCCGCCCATAGTCCCATGGTACCTGGCAACCGTTGCTCTGCATACACATATTTCATGGCACCTTTTCTGTAGGCTACTAACAGGCCGTCATCATCGGAATAAAAGAAATTGTCCCGGGCGCTCTTTACTCCATTGTTATTTGCCGCGCTTCCCTTCACTGTCGTTAAGAAAGGTAATTGATTATAGCCGTCCAAATGAACTTTGTATGTTTTGCCTTTATATGTATAACCTTTTAAACATTTACTGACAACCGCATCATCTCCGGCGGCAGCGCAAAGAGTCGGAATCCAGTCGTTATGGCTCATTATTTCGTTAGTAACGGTTCCCGGCTCTATATGTCCCGGCCAGCGAACCAAACAAGGTACCCTGAAAGCGCCTTCCCAGTTGGTGTTCTTTTCCGAACGGAAGGGAGTCATCGCCCCATCGGGCCAGGTGTTCATATGAGGTCCGTTATCGGTCGTATACACAACAATCGTATTTTCGGTAATACCCAGATCATCCAGCGTTTTTAATATTTCGCCGATCGTTGCGTCATGCTCAATCATTCCGTCGATGTACTCGCTATCTCCATATTGATATTTTCCGCGATGTGAATCTCTTACATGTGTGCGTAAATGCATACGGGTTGAATTGAACCAGCAGAAGAACGGTTTACCATCATTTGCCTGTCTTTTGATGAAATCAATTGCTCTTGCCGAAGTTTCGTCATCAATTGTCTCCATTCTTTTCTTCGTCAGCGGTCCCGTATCTTTAACCGTTTGCTTCCCGATCCTTCCGAAACGGGGATCTACTGTAGGGTCGTCCTTATCGGAAGCTTTGCAATCCAATACGCCGCGCGGTCCGAATTTTGCACGATAGGCGGGATCTTTCGGATAATCAGGAAGCTCAGGTTCTTCTTCCGCGTTTAAGTGATATAAGTTTCCGAAAAATTCGTCAAAACCATTTACGGTTGGAAGAGATTCGTTGCGGTCGCCCACATGATTTTTACCGAACTGTCCGGTAGCATATCCCAGGCTTTGCATAAATATGCCGATAGAGGGATCTTCCTGACTCATTCCCATAGGAGCTCCGGGAAATCCTACTTTCGTTAATCCTGTCCGGATACCGTGCTGCCCGGTCAAAAAGGCCGCTCTTCCTGCAGTACAGGATTGTTCTGCATAATAATGCTGAAATTTAAGTCCCTCTTTTGCCAACCTATCAATATTGGGTGTTTCATACCCCATAAGCCCTCCACTGTATGCACTTACATTGGTTGTTCCTATATCATCGCCAAAAATAACGAGGATATTGGGCTTGGCATTTTTTTGTGCATCTGCCTTTTGCGGTACAATGGCGCCGGCCGCCAGAACGGCTCCTACTGCTGCAACCATACCACATCTTTTCAATTTGTCTTTAAGTGTCATTTTTATACCGTTTTAAGTTAATAAATAATTAAATAAAGAATAAATAAGTGTTTCTATTCTGGATTTTGTATATCAATGATATAAGCCAATACGGCTTCGGCTGTTAAAGTATCAGCCAGACGGGACAATCCATTATTTGCGATCAAAAATTCTTTCAGTTCTTCCGGTGTCACATCATTTTCTTCTGCTATAATTTTTATCCTTTTTTCAATATCTTTCTCATCGATTTCTATATTGTCCTGATTAGCGATCTTCTTTAGAATCAACATCAGTTTAATTCGATCTGCCGCTGCTTTTCTTTCCATATCGGGAAAAGGGTTGTCCTGTATTTCCGAATATTTCAATTCGCTGTCTATAAATGAATCAGGTAAAGAAATATCTGTTTGTTCCAGTAGTTTTTCTGATATTTCGTCCAGTTTGTTTTCCGTATCTTCCGATTGCAAATTCAGATGTTTGTATTCAGGTAATACGAACCGGGGCATTTCGATAAAACAGGCCTTAAATTCAAGGCTTTCGTTTTTTTTCAGTTTGCTATCGGACAATTCGATCGGTGAGCCGGCTACCATATTTATTTCTTTTAATGCAGTTCTGCATAAACGGGTAGAAACCCTTGTTAGGAGATCATATTTTAAATGACTTCTAAATATTGTTTCAATTGTATTTGCCGGGGCTTTTCCCGAACGAAATCCCTTTACCGGTAAGCCGGCATATCTTTTCAGGAGATCATTATAGTCTGCTTTGATCATATCCCATGAAACCATGACACACAACTCTTTCTTATGATTTCCGAGATCATTTACAATCGTTTTCATATAAATTTATTTTAGGACCTCTTTTTCTTTTATATTTTCACTCAATGGAGGAACATCATCCGCGACCTCATAACCCAATCTATTTACTATTTTTCTTATGGATGGATCTATGTGGCTGAAATATTTATACAAGCCTTTGCATAAGTAATTCAGACCCGATTCTCCTGATGATGTTTTTAATAAACGGTTTTTAGGACATTCACCGGAACAGGCGAACAGGTACCGGCATTCCCTGCATTTCATGGGCAACATGAAATCCTTGCTATACCCGAACCTTTCCTGTTCCTGCGCCAATGCCATGTCAATCAGGGGCGTTTTGTTGATATTACCCAGTTTGTACTCAGGATAAACATAGTGGTCGCAGGCATAAATATCCCCGTTGTGTTCCATCGCTAAACCTTTACCGCAAATCGGTGAAAAAATACACAGCGGTGATGGTCTTCCCATCCATTGTTCCACAGCGCTATCAAAAAACGGGATGTAAATCTTGCCGAAATCATTTTTATACCATTCGTCAAAGATTTTAATCAGAAAATTGCCGTAATCGGTGGGCTCTACACACCATTCCGCAAGAAACGAGTCGGGGTGTTTGGGATTTACCCTTTGGGAATTTTCATCCGGTAATTTGCCTGAATCCCAATGTTGAGGAGCTGTCGTTTGAAAATCCCGGGATTCTACGATAGGAATAAATTGCATTTGCGTACTCCTGATTTCGTCTCTCAGGAATTGATATACTTCCTGCGGATGTCCGGCATTTATATCATTCACTACTGTTAGTGTAGCAAACTTTACCTGATGTTTATTTAATAATTTGGCCGACTCCAAAACGCGATCGAATGATCCTTTCCCTCCTTTATAGGTTCTATATGCATCATGGAGATGTTTTGGCCCGTCAATACTTAAACCGACCAGGAAGTCGTGTTCCCTGAGGAATTCGCACCACTTATCGTCTAAAAGCGTGCCATTGGTTTGCAGGTCGTTTTCACACCGTACATAAGACGGTGCGTATTTCTTTTGTAATTCGACAACCTTTTTGTAAAAATCTAATCCCAACAACGAAGGCTCTCCTCCCTGCCATGAAAATACGACCGTACGCGCATTTTGCTGTTCGATGTATTGTTTTATGAAACGTTCAAGTGTCTCGTCTGATATACGCCAATGACTGTCGGTACTAAGCAACTGTTCTTTGCTTAGATAATAGCAATAGCCACAGTTCAGATTACAGACAGGTCCCGTAGCCTTTATCATTGTATGCATCCGCACCATGGGTTTTCCCCGGAACATTTGCTGCGATTTATGTAGAGAAGTATTACTCATACGATACTTTTGGGTTTTAAATAAATGAACTTCATCCGGCTACAAATTATCGAATAGGTTTTCGAAACGATGTTTATTCAGGCGTTGCTGTTCTTTCTCCGCCCTGAATTTCTTCAACTCCTGCTTTATTTTTTCAGGATCGTCCGTTTTTTCATGATTCACTGTCTTTTCGAGGAAGCGCATAAAATCTTCATTTTCTTTTTGCTTGTTTTCTGCACTTAACGATTTACTCACAGAAGCAAACGATTTACCGTTGTAATGATCCCACCAGCTGTATAAAGCATTTACAAATGCTTCCGGTTCCTTGCCTGTGTGTTGAAACCGGCTGAAGAAGTAAGGTTCGCTGTTTCGGTATTTTTCTCGTTTGGAGCGGATTTTTAACCACCCTTTCCTTCCCCATTTAATCAGGAAGTACAGCAGAATGAGAGCGATAGCAAGGCCTCCGGCAAATTGATACCACTTTATTCCGAGAATAAGGAACGGCGTTTTTGCTTTCGCTTCCGTCGCATGGGCTGAAATCGTAGTCTTTAGACTATCTTTCAGCGTTGTCAGGATACCGAGATTGGGGTTGTCATTCACATGTATCCTGACATTTCCGGTCGATCTTGTTTCTATTTTGGCAGTATAAGGGTTCCAGAATGAAACTGAAATTTCAGGCATTGTGAAATCCCCGGCTTTTTCCATCAGGTATGTGATGGTCTGGACGCTTCTTCCGTTGGCATCACCTCCGCTTCTGGTATCAGTCAGTACAGGATCCTGCGGATAGATGCCGGCCCACTTCAGCGGTTCCTGTTTACTGATGTCAGGAATGAATTGAGGCAGGGTTCCTTTGGCATCAATGGTGATGATGCGTTTTACAACATCCCCGACTTTGTAGTCAGTAGAAGAGGGATTCCATGTTTCATGCATCGTTACGTTTGTCGCTACGAACCATGCGCCCTTACTCTTGAGTTCTTTAGGAACATCTTTGACAATAAATGGTTGGGGTGTAGTCTTTAGTGTGAGTTTTTGTGCCTGGGAGCTGCCTTCCGGCGGGCTTTGGACTGTTAACTCCAGTGCCGGGACGGTGAAATTTCCTGCTTTATAGGGAAATACAATATAATAGAACTGTATTCCGGGGTATTGTTTTCCTCCCACAGTAAACATTCCCGGTTGCGTTTTATCAAAAGGAATGATAAACGTGTTGGGGATCTGAAGGTTCCCGAATTCAACAGGAGCAGTAAACCATGTTTTGGTATAGACCGTGACCGTGACACGGAAAGGCTGTTCGATATAGACCGATTTCCGGTTCAGATCTACACTGGAGAATACCTGGGCTTCTATTGTCCCTGTATTGTAGATAAAACATAATAATACCAGCGACAAAGCCTGTTGAATGTATTTTGATAAGCTCTTTTTCATCTTTAGAAAGTGTTACCAGGTTTCTTTTCCTTGTTTGACATCCGGATAATATTTCTGCTTTTGTATTTTAAAGCGGCGGTGAAGAAATTCTCCCGGATCTGCATTTGTCTTTTGCATCAGGACCTTCGTTTCAATAGGCATCTGGTTCTCTAAGCTAAAATCCTTAGGGGGAAATTCCTGTTCTTTGGCCCTGTGTATATCACTGGCTACTTCGTCACTCATTCTGTCTCCGGTCGTAGGTAACTTTTTTACTTCCGTATCAGAAGATAATTGTTCATCTTCTGCGGTCGGTTTCCGTTCCTTCAGTTTTTCCTTCTCCGTATTTTTCAGGACACTGTCAAGAGGATTTACATGAGGATGAAATCGAAGTACCGAAGAGGCCTGATCTTTCATTAATTGTGACGCCTAGATATTGTGATAGGCTTTATTCTGCAGGTCAGGATCTTTGGATGCCGCCTCCTGAAAAGCGCTGATCGCATCGTCGTAAAGTCCTAATTTTGCCAGAGCGAGGCCATAGTTGTATTTTCCGCTTGCCGTGGTGTCATCAGCCAGCAGGATTGCGGCAGACAGAAAATCTTCTGCTTTGATGTACGCTGCTGCTTTATGAGGATTATCCTGAAATAATTCGGCAGCTTTGTCGTAATCTCCTTTTTCATACCACAATTCGGCCTGATAATCTTTGGTATACCACAGATCCGGATATTTACTATCCACACCGCAGGACGAAAAGGAAAGGAATACCAGTGGGATCCAGCACCATTGAACGACCCAGCCCTTCCGAAACCAGAACAGGGTGATTAATAAAGCCGGTATCAGGAGTATCCATCCCATATCGTCCCAGTCTTTCGCCTTTTCTTTTGTTTCTTTTTCAAATATCAGGTTATCACTGATCTTTTGGGCTATACCTTCCACATCAGATTTATCCAATGTAATCGGGGTGACCGTAATCTTTTCGTTTTGTCTGAGGTTGTTGAGTGTAACCGGATCTTGTTTAGAAATGACGGCTTCCACACCGGGAACAGGCGCTCCGTCCGGAGTTGAAAACAGAAGTATCTCCAGCCTGTGTATCGAATTATGAATATAGTCGGACAGGAAGGTTGCCTCATTGTTATCGATTGCATCCGTCATTAACAGGATCGTACTCGGCGCTTCCACATTTTTCATCATAGTGTCGATAAGAGCAAAATTCAGGACCATATCAGTACCCTGGACCGGCATCTCCCAATTGTATAAACTGGCAGCATGATGTTTGATCAGTTTATAATCACCGGTAAAAGGCAGAACCGTATGAGGAGTTCCTGCAAATGCTATTAACCCGGCTCTTGAGCGGGGATTTGCATCCAGGAAGTCGGTTATTTTCATTTTTGCCCGCTCCAGCCGTGATGGCTGTATGTCGGTTGCCGTCATTGATCTGGAAAGATCCAGTGAAATCATGACGACTGATGGTATTTTTTCTTCCGGAATCTCACGTTTTTTCCATGTGGGACCGGCCAGTGACAGGATCATACAACTTAAACCTGAAACAAGAAAGATAAGCGGTAATAAAATGGCATTCTGATTCCCTTTACTAAACATAAAAGGCCTCAGCGCCGGAGCGATTATTTTCTTCCATTTCTTCTGTTCACGGTTTCCCAGTAACAGAATAATGACAATAACCCCCAATGGAATAAACAGCCACAATGCCCACGGACGAAGGAAATGAAAAACATGCCAGTCTATAGATGTGATATGATGTATGAATGTTTTCATTGGACTATATGCTTATTTTTAATAATCTGATTTCATTAACTCCCCATTATCTAACGGTTCGACCCTATTTCTTTTAATAAATTGAAAGATCCGCTCAGGAAATAAAACATGAGAGAGAGGATGATGGCAATTCCCAGTGGGTACATATAAAGCAAAACGACAGGCTTGTATGTGTTTTCTTCATACTCGATCGGTTGTAGCTTATTGAGTTCCGCATATACCTGTTGCATTTCCTGTTGGCTGTCGGCCCGGAAATATTTGCCGCCGGTCGTTTCTGCGATTTGTGTCAGCAGTTGTTCGTCAATGGCATAACCTCCGCCGGAGGAATTTCCTATACCGAGTGTATAAATCATAATACTATCCTGTTTAGCAACCGCTGCCGCATCCAAAGGAAGGATTTCCTTTCCGGCATCCACACCGTCGGTCATTAATAACATCACCCGTTGTTTGACCGTATCCTGCCGGAATATTTTGATGCCATAGGCAATTGCTTCACCGATGCTGGTCATTTGTCCCGCCATGCCGACTTCTGTCTGGTCGAGCAGCCAGTTAATCGTTTCCAGGTCTGTTGTTAACGGGGCCTGGAGATAGGCATGAGTAGCAAACATCTCAAGTCCTACCTGGTCGCTTTTTCTTTCCCTGATAAAATCTTTCATCAGGTATTTGACGGCTTCCCATCGTGTCATCGGTTTCCCGTCTACCGACCAGTCGCGTTGTGCCATACTGAATGAAATATCGGCCGCGATCAGGAAGCTTCTTACGGTCCGTGTCTTTTTTTCGGGCTGCCCTACAAATTGAGGGGATGAAGCTGCGGCGATCAGGCATATCCAGCACAGGCAGAGGACCAGCCAGGATATGATATTTTTATGTCCGATCCATGCACCTTTTCTCGGATGCTGGCCGGATACATGTGTCGCCCTGTTGAAAAAAGGAACAAGCATGGCTACCCTGCGTTTGTGTAACGCCGGAAGTAGTAAATAAATCAGGATGGGTAAAGGCAGAAGGATAAATACCCATTTATGAGCTACTTCAAAATGCATGCTATTGGCTATCTCGGGAAACATATTCATTTTATTTATTAGATCCGTGAGCCGGATGTTTTTTGATCCATTGTTTGATTTTTCCGGTAAAAGTAACGGCCTGTTTTTCGCTGATACTTATCCCCGGATCATAAATGGCTTTCACCAGTGTTTCATCTTCATTTGAAAATGAGACGGACGGGCAGGTTTTATTCAGGTAATCCAGCCACTCCCGGCTGCCAAGATGGGCTGTATTCTCCCTGCCGTATAGTTGGATGCTGATTTTTTTGGCAAGCATATCGGCCGTGTAAATAAGCCGTGTATAATCCTGTGTTTCCAGCATTTTTTTTCTTCTCCGTCCAGCCAGTTTAAAGCCAGCCTGCGATAACGGTTTTTTTTACGATATTTCCGGATCAGTAGTCCTGCGAACAATAATATGATCAGGCATACGATTGCCAGAGCATACCATCCCGGAGCCTCAGGTATAAACCTGATGGGTGAAGGTTCGATAAATTGTCCTAATGCCGGTATTGTATCGTTCATATCTGTTAATTAGAATCTTTTTTGACACGTCTTCCTATTCCTGATTTGATTTGCTTTTCAACAGGTATAGCTGTACTCATAATAGAAACCGGAATCCTGTAATGCCTGAACTCTTCAATCAGGGCATCCAGACGGGATTCATAGAATGAACTGTATTTTTCTCCCCAGTTATTATTGCTGTTTTTCCAGAAAATCTGTTTTTTCCCGTCGGTCAGTATCAGTTTTCCCGGGGGAAGTTGCCTGTCCATCGGGTCCTCCACATGTACCAGAATGATATCATTGTTATTGGCCATGCTTTTCAGGTAATGCTTACAGTCTTCATCCAGGATCAGCAGGTTGGTAATCACTGTAATCACATAGTCATGGGTAATTAATGATCTGGTTCTGTTCAGCATATCTTCCAGTAATGCGGAATTTAGGGCAATCTTTTTTCTTAAAGGCAATACCTTATTACGTTCTACCACTAACTGAAGAAAATGTTCCACCAGCGCTTTGTTTCGTTTAGGTTCAACGTAATCATATCCGTCTTCATTAAAAATAAGGCCGCCGAACCGGTCCCCGCGTTTAATTGTGTAAAATGCGGTTAATGCCGCAACATGAGCTGCCGTAACCGATTTTACATATAATTGTGAACCGAAAAACATCATTGTACTTTGATCAAGCAGGGTAAAAGTCGGCCGTTCCTTTTCTTCATTAAATACTTTGGAGTAAGTCTCGTTGGTACGGGCAGTTACTTTCCAGTCGATGTTACGGATATCATCACCGGGAACATACAGGCGGTCTTCTTCAAAGTCGAGACCCCGTCCGCGCATTTTGGCTGCATGTTGTCCTGCCAGTATCGAATATATGTTGCGTTTAGGCAGGATATTACCTGCCTGAACCATGTATTCGAAACGCATCAGGTCACTGAGGTTGGTTACGACTTTTGCCGGATATGTTGTTGTACCCATATGAATTACAAAAAAGAATGATTAAATAACCGCAACGTTCTTCAGAATATGATCGATAACGGAATTGATATCGACTCTGTCGGCATTGGCTTCATAAGACAGGATAACGCGGTGGCGCAGTACATCGTGGACGATATAGCGGGTGTCATCGGGAGTAACACTATTACGGCCGTCCAGCCATGCAACGGCCCGGGAACATTTGTCTAAGGCGATTGTACCGCGCGGACTGGCTCCGTAGGCAATCCACCGGGCAAGATCTTTATTGATTTTGTCCGGATAACGGGTCGCACTTACCAGATCAACCATATATTTTTCCGCAGCCTGACTGACCAGTACATTATTAATTTCCTTACGTACGTCAAGCACTGTATTCTGGTCTATAGGCATCGTTTTGGATATTTCTCCTTTTGTCTCGTTCCGTACCAGTTCTACTATTTTCGCTTCTTCTTCCGAACTCGGATAATCAATCAAGATTTTCATGATGAAACGGTCGAGCTGGGCCTCGGGCAGGGGATAAGTCCCTTCTTGCTCGATGGGGTTCTGTGTCGCCAGCACCATAAACAAAGGTTCCATCTTATACGTTTTTCCGGCAACGGATACCTGTCTTTCTTCCATTGCCTCCAGGAGTGCGGATTGAACTTTTGCAGGAGCACGGTTGATTTCGTCCGCCAACACCAGATTGCTGAAAATAGGTCCTGGTTGGAAAACAAATTTTTGCTCCGTCTGAGGCTGGTAAATTTCAGTTCCTGTAATATCAGATGGCAATAAATCCGGAGTGAACTGTATCCTGTTTAGTCTACAATTCAGGTTTGCGGCAAGACTTTTAACTGCACGTGTCTTTGCCAGTCCCGGCAACCCTTCCAGCAGGACATTGCCGTCCGTGAGTAGAGCAATAATGATTTTGGATATTACATTTTCTTGCCCGATGATGCTTTTACCCATATTTTTTTGAAGGGTGAGGATTTGTTCAAGTCCTGTCATAATTCATTCGGTTATTGTTATAATTATTCATCAAAGGAAAATATCTGATTTGTTTATTGATCAAACTATTTTATAGTGCCCATGCTGCGTATTTTTAAAGAATAACGAGTGTTTTCGATAGCCTTTTTAGCGAAAGACCGTACTTAAAAAAGGATCCCCTTTTTAAGTACGGTCCCATTTTATAGCACCATCTGTAGTTTCTTATTTGGCACTACGTGATGCCGCGGCGTTTCTTGCATCTGCGGCAGCTTTCATGTTTTCGGTCACCTTGTCGATCGTGAAGCTTGCCGGACTTTGACGGGGAGGAAAATTTTCGTATGTTGCCAGATAACCACTCACCATGTCGATAACATCGAATATCAGGAAGTTCTTATCGAACATCCATTTTTCGTAGTTGGTAGAACCGTCATAAGCATATTCATACGGATCCTGACGCAAATCAATCAGGAAAGGAGCCTTCAATGTGCTGAGTTTTGTCCTCCAGATAGCCATTCCTGTAGCTTCCTGCAATGCGAATGTGACTTTATATTGTCCCTTGCGGGCGGCGACCAGATTTCCATCGTCATCAAAGTAATAAAACTCATTGCGTGGTGATTTATCAGCCTTTCCGGTAAGGTAAGGTAATTGGTTGTATCCGTCTAAATGAACTTTGAATGATTTGTTTCCGGCAGAAACACCTTTGGGCGCATCCTGTACTAAATTGGTGTTACCACCGGCCGCTGCTACAAGTGTTGGTAACCAGTCTTCGGCAGAGACAATATCATTGCTGATGGTTCCCGGCTGAATATGTCCCGGCCAACGCGCTGCACAAGGTACGCGTACCGCTCCTTCCCAGTTGGTATCTTTTTCTGAACGGAAAGGAGATACACCTCCGTCGGGCCACTGATTTTTCATCGCGCCGTTGTCAGTTGTGTAAATAACAATTGTATTATCTGCAATTCCCAGATCGTCCAGCAACTTGAGCAGATCACCGACCATGGCATCATGTTCTACCATACCGTCAGCCTGTAATCCTAATCCTGTCTTACCTTGAGATGCCGGTTTCAGATGAGTATTGACATGCATGCGGGTGGCATTAAACCATGTGAAAAAAGGAGTTCCGGACTTTACCTGCCGGGTGATGAAGTCTTTGGCTGCAGCCAGGAATTCTTCATCAACGGTCTCCATACGCTTCTTGGTCAACGGGCCTGTATCTTCTACTTTCCCATCGGCCGTGGAACGCAATACGCCACGAGGTTTATGTTTCGCAAGAAAAGCGGCATCTTTCGGATATTCAGGTTGTTCCGGTTCTTCTTCCGCATTCAGGTGGTAGAGGTTACCGAAAAACTCATCAAAACCATGCCTGGTTGGTAAATATTTGTCCTGATCTCCCAGGTGGTTTTTACCGAACTGTCCTGTTGCATAGCCTAATGGTTTCAGAAATTCGGCAATCGTAGGATCTTCTGCCTGCAACCCGACCGGTGCGCCCGGCATTCCCACTTTTGTCAGACCGGTTCGAAACGGACATTGCCCGGTGATGAAGGCGGCACGCCCTGCAGTGCAGCTCTGTTGTCCGTAATAATCGGTAAAAAGAATACCCTCTTTAGCTATGCGGTCGATATTAGGAGTTTTAAAGCCCATAAGCCCCAAACTATATGCACTGATATTATGATAACCGATATCATCACCGAAAATAACGAGGATATTCGGCTTTCCTCCTTTGGTTTGTTGTGCTTCCGCCGTTTGAGAAACAATTGTTCCTGCGGCGAGAACTGCGCCTACTGCGGCAATTTTACCACAGTTTTTCAGTTTTTCTTTTAAGCTCATAATTGATAAAATTAAAAATATTAATGTGAATCAGTAGTTCAAAATCTATTATATTTCATTGAAGGAGAAGTTGTCTATTCATAAATAGACAACTTCTCCTTTGTTGACAATTCGTTATTTTATAGTATAACTCAAAGATATTCCCAGATTGAGGGATTGAAAGTTATTGTATTCTACCCCAAAAGCTTCGAATGAATTGAAGTTATAGTTATATCCGCACCTTATTCCGAGAGCTACGGGCGATTCGCCGAATGAAATGCGAACACCTATTTCCGGGTTTAAAAGAAAAGCCCACTGATTGTCATAAATTTCCCAATCCTGAACAAACACCTCTTCATTGATATAATTTACGCCCAACCCAAGTCCTATATAAGGTTCGATCATATTCCCTACATTAAAGTGGTAATACCCTCCTGCCTGCATCGGGACTGTTACGGCATAATTATAACTTGCGGCTGTCATGGCCAGTCCGTTGTCAATGTAATAAGTTGTACGGTCTTTATTTTCGTGATAGGAATTATATCCGAATTTAAATCCGACAGAGAAGGCATCTGTTACAAACACATTACCGGAAAAGAAGAAACTTCTTAAGCTCGCATCGGAAATAAAATCAGAAAACTTATCCATGGGAAAACCTACGTCCCAACCCGCACTATAGTATTGCCTTCTTTGAGCCTGCAAAGTCGTCGATAAGCCGATAAGGGCAAACAGCATAATTAAAATTATTTTTTTCATATCGTTGTCATCTTTTAATGTTAAACATCTGTTAATTAAACGCTTTGGTTTGTGAGAAACAGTCTTCCAAAGCACGGTCTATATCAGCATCTGTTTCTGTTCCTGTTAACAGACTTCTTATTACTCCGGTCCAGACAACATTCTTTTTATCTGAACTGCCGGTCAAATCAATCATATCCACAAATACGGTACCGGTGGTATATGAACCGACAATAGTCGGATAGTAGTATGGATAGTACGGATAATATCCGCAATCCCACCAATAATAGTAGTAATACCCGCAATCCCACCAATAAGGATTATAGTAATCAATAATGTAGTTGTCAACCTTAAGAACCGTAATGGAAATTCCCATATCCGGAATAATAAATCCATTCTTAATCTCCTGGTAACCTAAGTATTTCTCCATTTTGTCCTCGATTTTGGAAACAAATGAAGCTACTCTGGGATCGTCTTTTGATATCATTACCGTATCGTTATCTCCTACATAAACGACATTTTCTCCAATCGCATAAGTATTGAATTTTTTTCCCGTTCCTTTAAATTGGACAGAAGTGTCGTAGGCCGTTACTGATGCAAGTTGTTCGTATACATATGCATCTTCGTCAGGGTATGTTTCACATGCAGTGAAAAAAAGTCCTGAGAGCAGGATTGTCATTAATCCGATATTGAATTTGTTTTTCATACTTTTAAATAATTTAATATTTTTCTTGTATAAGGATCTATTCGACTGAAATATTTGTACAAGCCTTACATCAATTATTCAGTCCTAATTCTCCTGAAGATGTTTTTAATAAACGATTTTTAGAGTATTCGCCGGCATGGGCGAACAAGTATTGGGACTCCCGGCATTCCATAAGAAGTGCATGCGCATTTTGCTGTTCAATATATTGTTTTATGAAATTTTTAAATGTTTTATCTGATATATGCCGGTGGTAGCCGTTATTGAGCGATTGTTCTTTACTCAAACAAGTGTAATCGCTGCAGTTTAAATGACAAACAGATCCTGTTGCTTTTATTTTTATATCCATTTGTAATAAAGGCCTACTGCAGAAAGGAACTTGATTTATTTTGTCTAATTTTGCCATAATATAATTCTGTTATAGTGTAATATAACCACCCGGAGGAATTATAGAAAAAGGCTGTAGGCTTGATTCGGACTTCATCGACAATATTTCAAATATACCAAAAAATATTGCATTTTGCAAATTTTATTTGTGAAATTTTCTGAATTGAATTGTTAAATATATTGTAGTTTACTTTTGATAGATAATTTTCTGTTTTATAGAAAGAGAAGTTGTATATAAATTAAATATACAACTTCTTTCTTACAGAGTTAATTCGTTATTTTATCGTGTAACTTAAAGAGATCCCCAGATTGAGGGATTGAAAGTTATTGTATTCTACCCCAAAAGCTTCGAATGAATTGAAGTTATAATTATATCCGCATCTTATTCCGAGAGCGACAGGCGATTCGCCGAATGAAACGCGAACACCTATTTCCGGATTTAAAAGAAAGGTCCACTGGTTGTCATAAATTTCCCAATCCTGGACAATAACTTCTTCGTTTATATAATTCACACCTAATCCGAGTCCTATATAAGGTTCGATCATATTCCCCACATTGAAATGGTAATACCCTCCTGCCTGCATTGGGACCGTTACGGCATAATTATAACTTGCGGCTGTCATGGCCAGTCCGTTGTCGATGTAATAAGTTGCGCGATCTTTATTTTCGTGATAGGAATTATATCCGAATTTAAATCCGACAGAGAAGGCGTCTGTTACAAACACATTACCTGAAAAGAAGAAACTTCTTAAGCTCGCATCGGAAATAAAATCAGAAAATTTACCCATGGGAAAACCTACGTCCCAACCCGCACTATAGTATTGCCTTCTTTGCGCCTGCAAAGTTGTCGATAAGCCAATAAGGGCAAACAGCATAATTAAAATTATTTTTTTCATATCGTTATCATCTTTTAATGTTAAACATCTGTTAATTAAATGCTTTTGTTTGTGAGAAACAGTCTTCCAAGGCACTGTCTACGTCAGCATCAGTTTCTGTTCCCGTTAACAGACTTCTTATTACTCCGCTCCAGACGACATCTTTCTTATCCGAGCCACTAGTCAAATCAATCATGTTTACGAATACGGTACCGGTGGTATATGAACCGACAATAGTCGGATAGTAGTATGGATAGTACGGATAATATCCGCAATCCCACCAGTAGAAATAGTAATACCCGCAATCCCACCAATAAGGATTATAGTAGTCTATAATGTAGTTGTCTAACTTGAGAACGGTAATGGAGATGCCCATATCCGGATTGGTGATTCCATTAGTAATCTCCTGGTAACCTAAGTATTTCTCCATTTTTGTTTCTATTTTAGAAACAAATGAAGCTACCCTGGGATCGTTTTTGGGAATAAGAGTGGTGTCATTATCCCCCACATAAATCACGTTTTCTCCAATCGCGTAGGTATTGAACCTTTTGCCTGTTCCTTTAAATTGGACAGAAGTGTCATAGGCCGTTACTGATGCAAGTTGTTCGTATACATATGCATCTTCGTCAGGGTATGTTTCACACGCGGTGAAAAAAAGTCCCGAAAGCAGGATTGTTGTTAATCCGATTTTGAATTTGTTTTTCATACATTTAAATAATTTAGTTGCTAAAATAAGTTTCATTTTTGTCTAACATAAGATATCTTAATTTTAAATTCACCTACATAAAACAAGAAAATCATATACCATTTGTCCTGATATTGAATGATTACTTTTTAACAAATAGCAGCGAGTTGTCATTTTCTGCTCTGATAGTTAAATGTTTGTAGCTTCATTCCTTGTTTAATTCAGGCTATTCGTATGCAAATATAATAAATGTTTTATATTATTACAAATATTTTAAATAAAAGATTATTTAGTAATATTCTATTATTGTGGATTAATGATTGAATTCAAACAATATGAATGCGGGATTTTGTGAGCATTTTTTTTGATTTGGTTTTATTGATTAATTTGTGTCCCTTTTGTGATTTAATGCTGTTGATTGTTTTCTGTTAATTGCTTATTAATAGTGATTTAAATGTGTATATGAAATCTTTTCTTCTGAAATTTTGCATGTCTTTGTTGTGATCAGCTATGTTTCTGTGAGAATTTATCTAGATTTTTTACTCTGCTATCTGAGTGTTTGTAATTCTGATTTTTTTTGGTCTTAAAAAATAGTACATATGTATGATTTGTATTTAATGTAGTCTATGTATTGTTATTTTATTTATTTGTGTTTTGCTTGGGATTTTTAGTTAGTTTGTTCTGTATGTTGGCGTGTGAATGCCTGGTTTTGAGGCGTTATGTAAAAGTATGTGATTGTAAATCAGTAATATGTGAACGATTTAATTTGTCGTTCAAAAGGTCTGCTGCAGATTTTAAGTAAATTCTGCAAAAGCCGGTAAGTACGAAACGGTACAGTCGAAACGTAGCATGCCCGGAATGGGTAGATTTGCCTGGATTTGCAGCTTTACGAAAAAGATGGCGACGGATAAAGAGATTGACTAGTTTTGCGCATTTCGAATAAGCATAAGGCAATTGATACATCAGATATTAATCAAAAAAAGATTTCGTTGTCATTTACTTTTATTCGGCTATGTGAATAAGGTGAATGATAACGAAATCCGTATTCGTAAGTTAAATGTGACTGATGCCGGTTTTAAAATCCGGAAAGTGTTATTGGTCTGTGCTTGATAGTTTACAAACCGGTTACTTTGCTAATTTTTGTTGCCATTTCCAGGCGGAACGAAGGGTGTCTTCCAGCGTTTCCTGTGCTTTCCAGCCGAGTACTTCGTTTGCGTGTTTCGGGTTGGCCCATACTTTTTCGATGTCGCCTTCGCGACGGCCTACAATCTTATGAGGCACTTTTACTCCGGTCGCTTTTTCGAATGTGTTGATCAGCTCGAGGACAGAAACTCCATTTCCGGTTCCGAGGTTGAATATTTCGAGATTATCTTTTGATTTGTCACCGAGCATACGGTCGATAGCAATAACATGCGCTTTGGCCAGGTCTACGACATTGATATAGTCGCGTATACAGGAGCCGTCAGGGGTATCATAATCATCACCGAATACGCTTAATTCCGGACGTATACCGGCTGCTGTCTGTGTAAGGAACGGAACCAGGTTCTGGGGCACTCCGATCGGTAATTCTCCGATCTCTGCGGACGGATGCGCACCTATGGGGTTGAAATAGCGTAACATGATGCTCTTGAATGGAGCACCGGCATAGATCGTATCACGTATGATTTCTTCGTTGATTTGTTTCGTATTGCCGTAAGGCGACATGGCCGGTTTGATCGGCGCATCTTCCGTAACGGGGAGGATATCCGGTTGTCCGTAAACCGTACATGAAGAGGAGAATACAAGCCCTTTGATATTGTGTTGCGGCATTAACTCCAATAAATTGATCAGGGAAACCAGGTTGTTGCGGTAGTACAGTAACGGTTTCTGTACAGATTCTCCTACGGCTTTACTTGCCGCAAAGTGAATAATTCCGAGAATACCCGGGTTGTCCGCGATGACTTTCTCTACAGCTTTCTGGTCGTTACAGTCGGTTTGTGAGAAAACAGGACGTATACCTGTGATTTTTTCTATCCCGTCAAGAACATTCATGTTCGAGTTTGACAGGTTGTCGATGATAACAACTTCATATCCTGCGTTCTGCAGCTCTACTGTGGTATGTGAACCAATGTATCCGGTACCTCCGGTTACTAATATTTTTTTCTTCATGACTATATGTTTAAGTCACCAAAGATATGAAATATTTTTTTTTTACACAATTCCTGAAAATCCCATGAATGCCATGGCGAGAAGCCCGGCTGTTACAAGGGCGATAGGTCTTCCCTGCATAGCCGGCGGAACGTTGGTTCTTGCCAGTTGTTCGCGTATACCTGCAAATATAATCAACGCAAGTGCAAAACCGATAGCTGTCGATATGGCATAAACGATCGATTGTATCAGATTATATTCTTTCTGTATGACAAGTATGGCAACTCCGAGTATTGCGCAGTTTGTGGTTATCAAAGGGAGAAATACGCCTAATGCCTGATAAAGTGACGGCGATACCTTTTTCAATACTATTTCAACCATTTGTACTAAAGAGGCAATGATAAGAATGAATACGATTGTCTGAAGGTATCCGAGTCCGAACACATCAAGCACATATTTTTGTATAAGGAATGTAACGATTGTAGCAATCGTGAGTACGAATGTTACAGCCATCCCCATGCCTATTGCTGTGTCAATTTTTTTCGATACGCCTAAAAACGGGCATATTCCCAGGAACTGTGACAAAACGATATTGTTAACAAATACGGCGGCGATAAATATGATAATGTATTCCATTTTTTTTAGTTATTAAGGATTAGTTGTCAGTTCTTTTTATTTATTTTATTGATGATTGCGATCAGATATCCTAACGCGATAAATGCGCCGGGTGCAAGAACAAATAACAAGGCTCCGTAGTTTTCCGGAAATAGCGTCAGTCCAAAAACTTTTCCTGTTCCGAGAAATTCACGGATAAGTCCGAGTAGTGTTAGTGCCAGTGTAAATCCTAACCCCATACCCAGCCCGTCGAGTCCGGAAGATATGACACCGTTTTTGGATGCGAAAGATTCGGCGCGTCCGAGAACAATACAGTTCACAACGATAAGCGGGATAAATAATCCGAGACTTTTGTACAGATCGGGCAGGAATGCCTGCATACACATCTGCAGAACGGTTACAAAAGAAGCAATAACGACAATATATGCCGGTATACGTACCTGATCAGGTATCAGCTTCTTGATTGCTGATATAACCGTATTGGAACAGATAAGAACAAACGCTGTGGCTAATCCCATGCTCATTCCGTTTATAGCGGACGATGTTGTCGCGAGGGTAGGGCACATGCCTAACAGTAGGACGAATGCAGGGTTTTCGTCTATTATACCGTTTTTTACTATCTTTAAATATTTCATTTTAATCTGTTTTTACAAAGCACTATGTGTGAAATGTACAAGGTGCGATTGGGTTAATGCTATTTTGTTTCGTTTATATTGTCCGTGTTGTTCGTGCTATCGGTCGCTCCGCTTGTAGCATCCGTATCTTCATCTTCAGGGATTGTCGCTCCGCTGTTAGCGTCTGTTCCGGTATCAGCACCCGTAGCGCCGCTTACGGCGTCCGTATTCCCTGAATAGGCGGCATAAGCAAGGTTTATTGCGTCCAGGAAGGCGCGTGAAGATATGGTTGCGGCTGTGATCGCATCGACATCTCCTCCGTCTTTTGATACTCGAAGTGAGCCTTTCGTCATGTCGCGTCCGACGATATTTTGCTGGTTTTTGTCCTCCCGGAACCATTCTTCCATTTTTGAGCCCAGCCCCGGTGTTTCATTATGTTCCAGTACGGAATAATTATATAGTTTCCCTCCGGCGTCGAATCCAACCATTATACGTATCAATCCGCTGAAGCCGTTTTTTGTATAGCTTTCGACGGCGCAACCGACCAGTTTTCCGTCTTTTTTCGCCGGATATACGGTAAGGGAATCGCCTCCCGCAGCAGCGATCCTGTATTGTTCTTCCGTAGGATTATTATCGAATTCGGGCGTTACGTTTTTGATCGCACTCTGAAGTTCAGCGGCCTTTGATGCTAAGATTGCGCTTTCCGTATATTTATTTGCAGCCGATAATGCAACACCTGCTATAAGACAGATCACTGTCAGCGACAATAGTATATTCGGCAATGTCGATTTCACTTTTTCCATCTTATTTTCCTCCGAAATGTTTTGGTTTTATATATGTATTAATCAGCGGTGTAAAGGCATTCATAATCAGAATAGCGAAAGACATACCTTCGGGATACGCTCCGAATGCGCGTATGACAACTGTGATTATTGCGATACCGATGCCATAAACAACCATGCCTTTTTTGCTCATGGGGGATGTTACATAGTCTGTTGCCATAAATACGGCCCCGAGCATTAAACCTCCGGAGGTGAGATGTACCAGGGGATTATAAACTCTGGCGGAGTCCATCAGCGTTTGCATGTCGGTAATTCCGGATGTGTAGTAGGTATGAAGCATCGTACCGGCAAAAAGTAAACCGGTGAATACCGCAACAGTTCCGAGTATGGATACGGGGATGTGCCATGTGATTATTTTCCGGAAGAGCATGAATACCAGACCTAAAAGCAGGGCTATTTCACTGATTTCCCCGAGACTTCCACCTGTCAGCCCGATTGCCGAATTTCCCAGCGTTGCATAGTCGTTGCTGAAATGGATAAGAGACAATGTTGTCGCTCCGGTTTGTGCATCGAGATAGGTCATCGGAAAACTTCCTGCCACCGGCCATGTCGTCATCTGTGCAGGAAAAGATATCAGCAGGAATACACGGCCGACCAGTGCCGGGTTGAATATATTATTCCCAAGTCCGCCAAATGACATTTTTCCGATTCCAATTGCAACGAGCGCCCCCAGTATAATGATCCAAACCGGCAGATTTGACGGCAGGTTGAATGCCAGAAGTACTCCTGTTAATATCGCGGATCCGTCATATACCGTCGGTTCTTTTTTGAATAAAAATTTCTGAATGAGGTATTCGAAAAGGACGCAGGATACAACCGATACAAATGTGACAATCAATGCCCCCGGACCGAAACAATAGAGCGATACCAGAAATGCAGGAATAAGCGCGATCAGTACTCCGTACATGTTTTTGCTTATGGTGTCGCCGCTGTGGATATGAGGCGAAGGGGATATAATTATTTTTTCCATCCGATGTAAATATAGTTAGTATGAATGATTAGTCTTGATTTCATCTGGTTATTGTTTTCTTGTTCTGATGATGCCCATAACAGTACTCTTGCCCATACGTATATAATCCAATAGGGGACGGTTGGCAGGGCATGTATAGCTACACGAGCCACATTCAATGCAATCTGTTATGTAGTTTTTCTCAGCATCTTCCCATGCTTTATATTCCGTAAGATTCATCAGCAGGCTTGGTTCGAGGCCCATCGGGCAGGCGCCGACACATTTGGTGCATCGTATACAATCGCGCATCGGACGCCGTACGGATTCTTCTTTTGTCATCAGCAGAATGCCCGAGCTACCTTTCATTACAGGTACATTGGTGTTTATCATAGCTCTTCCCATCATGGGGCCTCCACCGATTATTTTTCCGGTGTTTTCCGGTAACCCTCCCGCCGCATCGATGAGAACACTTACAGGCGTACCGATACGGGCGGAGAAGTTAGACGGTTTCACGACACTTTTTCCTGTTACCGTGATGACGCGTTCGATAAGCGGCTTGTTTTTTTGTACGGCCTCATAAACCGCATAAACAGTTCCGACGTTCTGGACGACCGCTCCTACGGATATAGGAAGCGCTCCGCTTTTTACCTGACGGCGTATAACGGCGTCGATCAGTTGTTTTTCTCCCCCTTGCGGATATTGCATTTTGAGGGGCATTATTTCGATCCCTTCATAGTCGGCCGAAAGTTTTGTCATCTGTTCTATTGCGTCCGGCTTGTTGCATTCGATTCCTATTACGGCGCGACTGACGTTTATGGCTTTCATGAGGATTGTCGTTCCTATCATGATCTGTTCTCCTTTTTCAACCATCAGCGAATGATCGGCAGTCAGGTAAGGTTCACATTCTACGGCATTAACGATAAGAATTTCGGCGGTACTTCCCGGAGGAGGCGACAATTTGATCTTGGTAGGAAATGTCGCTCCTCCCATACCGACAATACCGGCGGCTTCTATCTTTTTTATGATTTCTGCTGCAGGCAGGTTACAATCTTTGACCAACGTTTCACTACGGTCGATGCCTGGTTCCCACTCGTCATCTTCCGTGTTGATGTATACAGCAAGGCGTGAAATGCCGGAACCATCGGTCATACTATCAACTTTAGCTACGGTTCCGGACACCGACGAATGAACGTTTGCCGAAACGAATCCTTCGGCTTTTCCGATCAGCGTGCCGACTTTGACTTTATCGCCTTTTGCTACTACCGCAGATGCCGGAGCGCCTATATGCTGGCCTAATGGTATAACAACGGTCTCGGACGGTGTTATCGTTTGTATCGGCTGACCTGCCGATAGTTTACTTGCCGGTGGATGTATGCCTCCAATTCGAAAGGTGCGCATTTTATAGTTTTTAGTAGTTAGTAATGAGTAATTAGTTATTCGTATTTTCTACCGCTGTTTTGCGCGGAGGAAAATTCAATTCATGGATGGCTTCTGTCGGGCATACAGCCACACATTTGCGGCATAGGCGACATTTAGTATCATCGATATATGCCAGATTGTTTGTGATTGTGATAGCTTCGAAAGCACACTCTTTTTCACATTTACCGCAACCGATGCAGGCACTTTTACACGCTTTTCGTGCGACTCCGCCTTTGTCCTTATTAATACATGATACGAATATACGGCGTGATTTCGGGCCTTTTTTACGCATTTCGATAATGTTTTTCGGACATGCTTTTACACATGCTCCGCAGGCTACACATTTTTCTTCAGTTACTTCGGCAAGACCTGTCGTAAGGTTTATGTGTATGGCATCGAATGCACAGGCATCTACACAGTCGCCCAGTCCGAGACATCCGAATGAACATCCCGTATCGCCACTATACAAGGACGAGGCGATGGCGCAACTCTGAGCCCCGTCATAAGTATTTGTGCGCGGGCGGACTTCACATGTTCCGTTACAGCGCACGACCGCTACCTGAGGAATCGTTTCTCCGGCATCCTGGCCCATTATCACAGCGACGCTTTTCATTGTGTCTGCTCCACCGACCGGGCAGGATAAACCTTCGAGGGTTTCGGCTTTCACACATGCCACGGCAAAACCTCCGCACCCCGGATATCCGCATCCGCCACAGTTGGCACCCGGTAAGGCTTCGAGAACCTGGGCTATACGAGGATCTTCCTTTACTTCAAATTTCTTTGATAAAAAGAACAGGATTAGAGCTGCTACGGCTCCTATAATACCTAATAAAATAATTGCTATATACATTATAAATAATTAGTTACGTTTGTTGATTATGGGTTAGCCCGGGTATTTTTGACAGTGTAAATATAAATTTTTTCTTTAATTTATCCCGAAAGAGATACAATATAAAATAATAGGGAATAAGGACCGAGAGTCCGACCAATCCTCCTATAACTTCGTTTCCGCTGGTGTTCATGCCGGCAATCAGTGAAACGATTACCAGGATAAGCGGTATGGCAAAGGCGATGATGACTGCGAAAAGTCCCATGGACGACCGGGCTGAAATAATAACATCCTCCTGGAGAGAGTAGCATCCGGAGTTATCATTCACTTCTATGATTTTATCCTTTTTGTCTGAAGCAAGGCATACGGATTTTGCATGACAATCACTACATGCCGCCTTTTGTTCTATTCTGACGTACACTTTGTGTTTTTCAATCCTTTCAACTTTGCCCTGATGTCGAATATAATCTTTAGTCATAATCTTAAAATTGCAAACTCTACTTTGCAATTCGGCGCAAAAATAGTAATTAAAAGTATATGGGCAATATATACAAGTAATATTTTTTGTTAAAGATTATAACTTGTAAGCAAAATTTACCATTTGTAACTAAATCCGAATGAAAACATCTCGTTCACTTGCAGATATGTATCTGATCCTTCGGTTTTTTCGACGCCATCGTCGTATCGCAGGTATAAATAGAAAGTTGTGGAGAAATATTTGCTCAGAGCTAAATCCAGTTTGTTTTCATATTCGCTTAACACACGTTCGTAATTTGTAAAATAATACAGGCGTGAATACCAACTCACATTTTTATTGAACTGGATGGTATTTGTCATTGTTATAGTCGAACCGAACGTTCTCAGTACATGTTCGTAGTTGCCGTTTTCATCCTTTTCAAAATATGCCGAAAGATTGATTTTTTTGTCTTTGCTGTACATATACTTAAATGAAAGCGGTTCAAGCGATAAAGATAAATTCATGGAACGGTCTTTCTTTTTGAATTTAGGTTTTACCGCATAAGTCATACCTATACCGGCATTGATCGTGTATGGCGAGAGGAATGCGGAATTCTTTACTTTCGAATTCGCTACATATTTGTTACCCATGGATGTGATAAATTCTGCGGAAGAAGAGTAGTTCCAGTTACTGATCGCTTTCAATCCGAAATTGCTTCGGAGACGTAGTTCGTCACTGCCGATCGTATAGTTGCGCATGGTATCATTCGGCGCATTGTTGATGGTAAAAGTCGTGGACAATGTGTTTGTTAATGATATTTTGTCTCTCGAATAGTTGTATGATGTAATCGTGTTGGTATAAATATTCATATTATTTATTTCACCTTTGTACCAGTTGTCCGAGGTTCTGTTCTGCGAAAATTTGATATCGGCCGAGAATGATGAAGTCCAGTATTTTCTGTCGGGAATGAATTTAATTACGGGATCTACCTTTTCAGGAGGAGTCGTAACTGGCGCCTTGATATTTATTCCGACATATTCATTGGATTTGTCTATACTTTGCGGTTTGATGATTGTTTCGGGCAATTGTCTTAACGAGTATTTGAATTTTTCCGGATTTTGAAGCATTACGTTTTTATAGACCAGATCGTTCAGCATTTTGTCAAACTTATAATGCCTGAACATCGGTCTGATGCGTTTACTTTTATATTCGAAGGCCGGAGGAATGGGAGGGGCGTCCGTTATTTTTATAGAGTCACGGCTATATTTATAATCAAACTCGGGAAACATGCCTCCACGAAAGACTAACGGAATAAAAATTTTATTGTCGATCATGGCCTCTTTAAGAGATTTATATCTGTGTGGAGGCCATGGTTCCATTGTAGAAACTGTCCATGCCATAACTTCCGGGGGTAGTCCGCTTGTTTTTCGGTATTGCGCATCTGTGTCGGTAATGAAAAATAATACGAAGGCGGAAAATAAAGCGCAGAATCTATGGTAGTTATTTATATGATTCATCATCAAATAGTTATTTATATAATTCATCATCATATTCATTAAACAATTTCAAAATGCAAATGTAATTATTATTTTTGTATTCACCTGACATTCGCGCCCATTATGTCCGGAAAAGTATAAAAAAAATAAAGATTTTTTTGCCATTACGTTCGATTTGCACTATCTTTTGCCAAAGCAGAAAGCCGGCAGCACCTCGGAAAAACAAATAAAAATATACTTTTATTTGTCATTTCACTCGGTTTGCGCTACCTTTGCCGCTTAAAAATCATAAATTATAAAGCAGTGACAAAGACAAAGTATATTTTCGTGACGGGAGGCGTTGTTTCTTCTCTGGGGAAGGGTATTATATCTTCCTCATTGGGGAAGTTGCTTCAGGCACGTGGTTATAAGGTGACAATACAGAAGTTCGATCCCTATATCAATGTGGATCCGGGAACTTTAAATCCTTATGAGCATGGGGAGTGTTTTGTAACGGTAGACGGACATGAGGCTGATCTTGACCTTGGGCATTATGAGCGTTTTCTGAATGTTCCGACAACACGGGCTAATAATATAACCACAGGACGTATTTACCAGAGTGTGATAGAGAAAGAGCGGCGTGGTGATTATCTGGGTAAAACCGTTCAGGTCATTCCACATATTACAGATGAAATAAAACGCAATGTAAAGCTTCTCGGAACAAAAGAAAAGTTTGATTTTGTAATTACCGAAATCGGCGGAACGGTTGGAGATATTGAGTCGCTCCCTTATATTGAAAGCGTACGTCAGCTGAAATGGGAGCTTGGAAAGGATTGTCTGTGTGTGCATCTGACCTATGTGCCCTTTATTGCCGCTGCTAAAGAATATAAGACCAAACCTACGCAACATTCCGTTAAACAGTTACAGGAGCTTGGTGTTCAGCCGGATATACTTGTGCTTCGTACAGAACATGAGTTGAATACGCCGATTCTCCACAAAGTGGCTTTGTTCTGTAATGTTTTAAAAGAGGCTGTTATTCAGTCCGTAGATGTTCCTACAATATACGAAGTACCCCTGATGCTTCAACGTCAGAAGATGGATGAGATTTTGTTGGAGAAAGTAGGTCTGCCTGTTGGAACTACTCCGGAAATGAAGCAGTGGAACGAATTTTTACACCGCAAAAGTAAGGCTTCCAAAGAGGTAAAGATCGCTCTCGTCGGTAAATATGTCGAATTACAGGATGCTTATAAATCGATAGAGGAATCGTTACTGATCGCGTCTATTTACAATGACAGAAAGCTGGATTTGCATTTTATTCATTCGGAAAAGATTAATGATGGTAATGCGGAAAACCTCTTGAAAGAAATGGATGGTGTTGTGATTGCTCCGGGATTCGGACAGCGTGGTATAGACGGTAAGTTTGCCGCTCTGAAATACACGCGTGAAAATAATAAGCCATGTCTGGGAATATGTCTGGGAATGCAGTGTATGGTAATAGAATATGCTCGTAATGTGATCGGACTGGAGGGTGCAAATTCTACGGAAATGGAAATTAATGCGCCTTACAAAGTGATTGACATTATGGAAGAACAGAAGAATATTACGAATATGGGCGGAACGATGCGTCTTGGCGCCTATGACTGTACGTTGAAGAAAGGTTCAAAAGTATTCGCAGCTTATGGTAAAACCCATATACAGGAACGCCATCGTCATCGTTATGAATTCAATAATGAATTTAAAGAGCAGTTTGAAGATACAGGAATGAAGTGCGTGGGAGAAAATCCGGAAACTAATCTTGTGGAGGTAGTGGAAGTGCCTTCTTTGAAATGGTATGTGGGTGTGCAATATCATCCGGAATACAATTGTACTGTAGTTAACCCGAATCCATTGTTTGTAAGTTTTATTAAAGCGGCAATAAGTAACTAACTCACTAATTATAAATCACAAAGAAGCGAATGGATAAAAATACAATCATAGGTTTTGTTTTAATAGGGTTAGTCTTAATCGGTTTTACCTGGCTGAATCGTCCGTCTCAGGAGCAGATTGAAACACAGCGCCGCTATCAGGATTCCGTCGCCATGGTGCAACGTGAAATGCAGCAGGCTGCTGTTCTGGAGCAGGCAAATAAAGAAGCTGTTATCAGTGATGTGCCTCTGGATGAGTTATCCGATACGGTTCGTCAGGTTAAATTACAGAATAATTTTGGGGCATTTGCTTCGGCGGCAACCGGAACGGAAGAAATCATAACGCTTGAAAATAACAATGTTGAAATAAAAATAAACAGCAAGGGAGGGTATGTATGTTATGCCCGTGTGAAAGACTATGTGACCTACGAGAAAGAGCCTCTGATCTTGTTTGAAGGTGACGATTCAAAGTTTAATATTACATTTGTTACAACTACGAATCGTGTCGTAAATACATCGGATCTGTATTTTTCTCCGGTAAAAAATACATCGCAGAATTCTGTTACAATGCGTTTAAATGTGGGTGATGATGGGGTTGTGGATTTTGTTTATACCTTGAATCCGGATGATTACATGCTTAATTTTACGATTAAGACAAGTGGATTGAACGGCGTTCTTGCTCATTCGACAAATGCACTGGATATACAATGGAGCCAGAAAATGCGGATACAGGAAAAAGGACGTAAGCTGGAGAATCAGTATACCGGATTGTATTATAAGTATCTGGCTGATGATGTGGAGCACTTCGGAGAAGCTAAAGATGAGGATAAACAGATCTCAAACCGTTTGAAATGGATTGGTTATAAGAATAAATATTTTACATCAGCGCTTATAGCAGATGCCTCTTTTGCGGGAACTGTCCTTTCAGCTAAACAGAATGCGACCGATGCAAATTATTTGAAAGAGTTCAGTACGGCGACGGCAGTGGCGTTTAATATCACAAAGGATGAATCTATCGGATTCCGTTATTTCTTCGGGCCGAATAAATACAGGTTGTTACGTTCGTATGATAAAGGAGTAGACGCAGATAATCAACTGGATCTCGATAATCTGGTTCCGATGGGTTATAAGTGGGTACGTCCGATCAATAAGTTTTTTATTCTGCCGATATTCGATTTTCTTGGGAAATTTATGTCTAACTACGGCCTTATCATATTGCTTCTTACACTGGCAGTGAAGTTGGTATTGTTTCCGCTTACCTATAAATCATATATGTCGCAGGCGAAGATGCGCGTTTTACGTCCGCAGGTAGAGGCATTAAAGCTGAAATATCCTAAGAAAGAACAGGCGATGGAACTCCAGCAGGCAACCATGGCGTTATACAGCAGCGCCGGGGCGAGTCCGTTGAGCGGATGTTTGCCGATGTTGCTTCAGATGCCGATCCTTATTGCATTATACTGGTTATTTCCGACGGCGATTGAGCTTCGTCAGCAGGGATTTCTCTGGGCGGAAGATCTTTCGACTTATGACGCGATTATATCATGGGATTTCAATATTCCTCTTATCAGTACATTTCTGGGAAACCATATAAGTCTGTTTTGTTTGCTGATGACGATTGTAAATGTTATCTATACAAAGGTAAATATGAATATGTCTAATACCGGCCAGCAACAGATGCCGGGGATGAATATGATGATGTATATCATGCCATTTATGTTTTTCTTTATGTTTAATCAGAATTCGGCCGGGCTTAGTTATTACTTTCTTGTTTCCACATTGATTACGATCGGACAGACGATGATATTCCGTTTTGGAATTAATGAAGATAAATTATTGGCAAAATTAGAGGCGAACAAGAAGAAGCCCAAAAAGAAATCCGGCTTTATGCAACGTCTGGAAGAAGCACAGCGTGTGCAACAGGAACAGGCGCGTAAGCAACAGAAAGAACGTGAAAAAAAGCAGCATTCGAGTAAAAGATAGCATAAGAGCGGGATTGTTTTAAACAAAATACTCCGGCAATAAAAAAACAGTAATCGTTCTGCGGTTACTGTTTTTTATTGCTGTTACAGTTTCCGGGTACGGAAATACTCCAACGCTTTTTCCATATCTTCGGGTGTATCTATTCCGATTGTTTCCTGGTGGGTTATGGCTACTTTTATTTTATATCCGTTTTGGAGCCAGCGTAGTTGTTCGAGGCTTTCTGCCAATTCGAGTGTTGATTGGGGCAATGCGGTTATTTCTTTCAGGACATCGGAACGATAAGCATACAATCCGATGTGCTTGTAAAACGGATGCGCCTTTAGCCACCCGGTATGTTTTTCTCCCCGGATGTAAGGAATAATGGAGCGGCTGAAATACATCGCTTCACTTTGATTGTTAAGAACAACTTTAGGTGTGTTAGGGTTAAATAAAGTTTGTTCGAAATCTCCGTTTTTATCAAAGGGTTTGACTAATGTTGCTATCTGTGTATCTGTTTCGGAAAAACAATTTTTTAATAGCTCTATCTGCTCCGGTTGAATGAACGGTTCATCTCCTTGTATGTTGATTATGACATCAAAGTTGCTGCCGATCTTTTGAAATGCTTCGTAACAGCGATCTGTTCCGCTTCGATGTTCTTCGGATGTAAGGACTACATGACCTCCGAAATTTTTAACGGTTTCACAGATGCGTCCGTCGTCGGTGGCGACATACAGTTGATCGACTGTTGACAGGACTTGTTCATAAACACGTTGTATCATAGATTTACCATCCATATCCGCCAGCGGTTTGCCGGGAAAACGTGTGGACGCGTAGCGTGCCGGGATTATTCCGAGAAATTTCATATTTACAAAAATTAAAATTTAACATTAAAGTAATATAGAACTCGTACGAGTAAGTTCAAGGTTTCATGTTCAAAGTTCAATGTTTTTATTTGGAACTTGAAATCTGGAATTTTGAACCTGGAATTTAAAACGCTCGTTTCATGATGTAAGTGTTTCAATTTGAGTTTGTAAAGTTAGTATTTTATTTGTATTTTTACCCTTTCAATCTGACGAAAATGAAGAATGGTCATCCGATAGAAGCATTGATAGCGCAGGGAGAGCACCAGCAGCTTGACTTTAAGTTTGAAGTGAGCGATAGTAAAAAAATTGCGCGTACGCTTAGCGCTTTTGCTAATACCGACGGAGGAAGGTTGCTGATCGGTGTGAAAGATAATGGCAATATAGCCGGAGTGCGTAGTGAAGAAGAGTTCTATATGATCGAAGCGGCTTCAACGATGTACACCCGTCCGAGTGTGCCTTTTACCGCCACGCGTTGGGAAATAAACGGAAAAACAGTCCTTGAAGTATATATTGCTCCAAGCAAAAAAAAACCTCATACGGCCCCGGATAAAGATGATAAATATAAGGCATATATACGTGTCGCTGATGAAAATAAGCTGGCAAACGAAGTGTTGCTCCTTTCATGGAAGAAGCAGGAGCGTACAGACGGGTTATTACTGCCGTTGACACGTCCGGTAAAAAAGATACTGGATTATCTGGAATCCCATCCGTATATTAATATACGGCAATTTTGCCGTGTGGCTCATATAAAGTATCCTACCGCACGGAATATATTAAGCGACCTGATTGCCGTTAATACCTTGAAATATACGGTTGTAGATAAACAAATCGTATACTCGATGGTGGGGAAACGTCGGGGATGTTCGTAACCATGCGTATTTCAGCGATTTGCAGTAGTATTTATTCCGCTTCGAACGTATCATTATTTTTATCTTCAATCCAATGATATTCAAGTTCAAATGCAATTCTTCGTGCAAACTCAATTCCATATTTATCAGCTAAAAAACCAAATGACATATCCATTCCTGCACTGATACCTGACGAAGTATAAAATTTCTCATCAACAGTCCATCGAGCCTTTTTATTCCATAATACATCTTCTCCATTTGTTGTGGCCCAGGCAAATGCTCTTTTATTTGAGGTCGCCTGTTTATTGTTCAATAAACCAGTCTTTGCAAGCAATGCGCTACCCGTACAAACAGTTAATACGTAATTGCTATATTCCGCTATCTCATTTATTTTTCTAATAAGCAGAGGGTTATCGACTTCTTTTTGAGTACCAATACCACCTGGTATTAAAAATACTTCGACATTTTCTGTTATTTCCTCTAATTTAGAAGTTAAAATAGAGATGCCGTGTTTATTATTGATATTTCCACCATTCAAGGAGTCGAATTTTATTGAATATAAATCAACAAGTCTTCCAAAAATTTCAACCGGGCCAAAAACGTCTAATGTTTCAAAATTATCAAATAGCAAAACTGCAACTTCCATATCAATTATTTGTTTATCAAACTTCAATCCTATTTCGCTTTCTGCTTGTATTATCAGAAGTTTATTTTATCATTTCAAACCGGGTGTACGGAATGAGGGCTTTCGGGATGTGTATACCGTCGGGGGTCTGATTGTTCTCAAGTATAGCGGCAACGATACGCGGCAGGGCGAGTGCGCTTCCATTAAGCGTATGGCACAATTGCGTTTTTTTATTTTCGTCGCGGTAACGGCATTTGAGGCGATTGGCCTGGTAATTTTCGAAATTGGATACGGAACTGACTTCCAGCCATCGCTTCTGTGCAGCCGAAAATACTTCAAAGTCGAATGTGAGAGATGATGTAAAACTCATGTCTCCACCGCAAAGGCGCAAAATACGCCACGGCAACTCGAGTTTATCGACAAGCGATTCAACATAATCAACCATTTCCTGTAAAGACTGGTAAGAGTGTTCCGGTGTGTCAATACGTACGATCTCAACTTTATCGAACTGATGCAGGCGGTTTAATCCGCGTACATCTTTGCCGTACGAACCGGCCTCCCGACGGAAACATGCCGAGTAGGCTGTATTTTTTACCGGCAAAGACGCCTTATCGAGAATAACATCACGATACATGTTGGTTACCGGTACTTCGGCTGTCGGTATAAGATATAAATCATCAAGCCCACAGTGATACATTTGTCCTTCTTTATCAGGTAATTGTCCTGTCCCGTAACCGGAGTCGGAGTTAATTACGTAGGGAGGTTGTACTTCCAGATATCCGGCTTCGCGTGCATTATCCAGAAAGAAATCAATCAACGCGCGTTGCAGACGGGCACCGTATCCCAGGTATACAGGAAAACCCGCTCCCGTTATTTTGACGCCCAGTTCGAAATCAATGAGGTTATATTTTTTTGCAAGATCCCAATGTGGGAGCGCATCTTCGGATAATGTAGGTATTGTTCCTCCCATCTTCTCGCATACATTATCTTCCGCATGTTTGCCTTCCGGAACAGAATTGTGGGGCAGGTTGGGTATCGATACCAGTATTTCGTGAATCTTTTTTTCAGCGTCTTCTTTTGTTTCGTTCAATTTTTTGCTGATCTCTTTCAATTCGGTAACTTTTGCTTTTGCAACCTCGGCTTCATCCTTTTTACCTTCTTTCATCAGCGCGCCGATCTGCTTCGAAATGCCGTTTATCTCTGCCAGATTAGCATCCAATTCAGACTGTGTATTGCGTCGCGTAATATCCAGTTCGATAACATTGTCTATGTATTCAGTTGCATTGAAGTGTTTGACTGCCAGACGGCGTATCACTTCATCCCGATTTTCCGTAATCGTTTTGAGAGTAAGCATTTTTTTAAGTTTTAGTATTGATGTGCAAAGATAGCGAAAGTTGAGTGTAATGCAAAAATATTTTTTTATCTCTTTACCCTTCCTCCGGTAATCCATGTGCGCACATAATATGGCTCGGACAGGCTGCTGATTATTACGCCTTTCGAAGTGCTTGCATGAATGAATTTTCCATTTTTAAGATAAAGGCCTACGTGGGTGGGAGTTTTGGGACTACCTGAACCCAGGGTTTTGAAAAAGACAAGATCTCCTTCCCGAAGATTATTGCGGTTAATGGAGGCGCAGTTTTTGCGGAGTATACCTGCTGAGTTGCGTTCAAGTTTGATTCCGTAAACCTGTCTGTACAATATGGAGACTAATCCTGAGCAATCGACACCTTTCTTCGAATTTCCACCGCCACGGTATTTGACCCCCAGCCAGCCGCTGCATGCATCGTATAATGTTATATTATCCGCTTGTGTCAGACGTAAACCGAATTGTTTCGATAATCGCGATATGGTCCGGTTATCGTATTTTGTATGGGATTTACTCTGTTTGCGCGCGGTACACGAAACAATGCCTAAAAGGGCAATACAGAGAAGGAATATGTTTATAACTTTTTTCATCTGTCTGCAAAGATAGTGCAAATTGAACACAATGACAAGAGAATGGTCGCTTTCTTTTGTCATTGCTCCCTTTCAGAAGGCGCCATTAATAGATATTCAAAAGAACGTTTCTGAAATGCAGCCGATCTTCATCCTTTTGAGTAAAGATTGCAAAAGCAGAGAGCAATGCAAAACAAATTTCCCCAAAGATAAAGATGCTGAAGTTCTTTTATCCTTGGGGAAATCACATCTGCTTTCAGTAGCAAACAGAAAAACGTTGTTTAAGTTTATTTTGTACTTTTTGTAAATTTATAGACCGCGAAAGTATTAGGCTCCAGTTCCGTGCTGACTACGTTTCCATTGACGGAGACAGAACTTTCTTCCGGATGAATCCGATTGGGATTTTCGATTGTATTATCTGCGTCCGGATCATTTGATTTTAAGACAATGCGCCTTCCGTTGGTCAACTGTTCTTTCTTTCCCAATTCATTGAAATTGAGAGTCACGGATTGCTTTTGGTCGGACGTATTCGCTACTTTTACGATATATTCCTGTGTATTTTTATCCCAAACCGCACTCGCAAACAGGCCGTTCTGTCCTTCGGCTCCCGTTACGTTTTTCTTATTCATCGTGAGGGTAAGTGTATGAGTTCCTTTGTTGAGTGCATATAGCTGTTGTACATAATAACTAACCGTGCGTACACAGTTCATATTATCAAACCAGATCATGTCGGGACGCCATTGCCATCCTTCCACATGAGCAAAGAGAGGAGCGTAAGTTGCCATGTGAACAATATCGGCATTTCTTTCAAGTCCCGTCATAAAAGCGGCTTCGAGGAGAGCGGCATTGAAATGGTTGAATTTTTTACCTCTTCCGTGACATGCGTATTCGCCGGCGAATACTTTCGGCCCTTTGCGATCATAATTATCATAGCGCGCTCCCTGATTCAGGAACCATTGTTCCGGACGATAGAAATGTTCGTCTACCAGGTCCACTTTTAATTTTTTCATCTCAGGCCATAAGTAATCGAACTGTTCTCCTTCGGAGTTTGGTCCGGAACTTCCGATGATTTTGATTTCCGGATATTTTGCGCGGATGGCTTTAATGAAAGGCGCCAGATGTTCCGGATATTCAGGTCCCCATTGTTCGTTTCCTATTCCGATAAATTTCAGGTTAAAGGATTTTGGATGTCCCATATCTGCACGGACTTTTCCCCATGTGGTATTTACATCCCCGTTTGCAAATTCGATAAGGTCAAGTGCATCCTGGATGTAACCGCCTAAATCGCAGACGGCAACATGGGCCGAAGAGTCACTATTCTGGAACTGACAGGCCAGGCCACAACTTAATACAGGCAGAGGTTCTGCTCCGATCTCCTCGGACAGCAGGAAATATTCATAAAATCCAAGTCCGTAACTCTGATAATAGTCAGGATAGTAGCGGTGTTGGAAGGTATAGTGCCAGCGATTTTCATTGAGCGGACGGTTTTCTACCTGTCCCACACTTTTTTTCCAGTCGTAACGTGTATCAAGGTCGGTTCCTTCTACAATACATCCGCCGGGAAAGCGGAATACGCCCGGTTTAATGTCTGCCAGCGCCTGCGCCAAATCTTTGCGTAACCCGTTCTCATGACCATTCCATGTATTGACGGGGAAAAGCGAAACATGTTCGAGGTCGACGCTGTTTTTTGATTTTAGAAAGATGCGAAGTTCGGCTTTCGGTTCGGCTATTTCGGTTTTCAGGATCACCTCGTACTTCTTCCATTCCTTGGAGTCAATCTCAATCTCTTTACCGGCAAGCGTATGCTGTTCTCCCATACTTTTGGGATTAACGATTTCAACGAGAATCTTTGATGTCCCATTATTTTCCGGTAATCGTGCCCATACGGAGAATCTGTATTCCTCTCCTTTTTTTATACCGATACCGAAAAAACCCTCGTTTTGTAAGCCGGTACGTTTATGTTCGTGGCCGGGGTCGGATAGACGTACATAATGAGGATTGCGATCAAACGGTCCGTCTTCTTTGACGGTTACATGGCCGAATGTTTGCCATCCCATCAGGTTTTGAGGAAACTCAAAAGAGCGGTTCTTGATTAATTCAGCGTAAAGCCCTCCGTCAGCAGCGTAATTAATGTCTTCAAAAAATAAACCGTACATGGTCGGTTGTATCTCTGCGCCTGTTTTTTTTGTCTGAATGATCATCTCATTCGTTTGAGCGTTCAGAAATATTCCTGAAGAAAGGAGGAGTAGGAGTGCGGCAAATAATTTTTTTTTCATGTTCATACGATATTTTTATGTTTAATATAAATGTTTACTGTATGGAGGTTTAAATATAAGTGAAATATATTTATTTAACTCTTTTCCCCCAGACAGAACGGCCTCTGCTGTCCAGTCCGGTAAAAAGTATGGTTTCTTGTTCATTTTCCCAATCTTGTCCTGCAAATATAATTAATTCCTGTATCTCTTCATTGTCAATTGTTAATTTTAAAATCTGTTTCTGTTCCGTAAAACTCCATTTTCCGTTTGTACCGGCGGATCCGTTTTTCCGAAGGTCTAATTTGAAAGATTTATTACATTCTTTATCTTTTAACTCTCCTTCTCCCCATAATATCTGTCCGGCCTCCAGTTGTCTTTCATGCAGCGGTTCAATGATGCGGATCATTTCCCATTCTCCTGCTATGTCGTGTGTCCGGAATGATCTGGGAGTTGTACCCGCATAACGTTCCGGCGATACAACCGGCCATCCGTCGGAATTGAAAAATATTTCACGGATATGTAATACCATTAACTGATTTTGCGGGGAGAGGCGAGCCTGGTGAAGCATGAAATAGCGTCCGTTGTCTTCAACTACTCCGCAATGTGCGACTCCGGCCCAGCCGGAATGACCCTCAAACCTGTAGGGCGCTGTTAAAATAGGAAAACTATTGATCGTATCCCTGACATCTTTGTCGCTGAAATTGTAGAAAGGGCCTTCAGGACTATTCGAACGGCTTACACGCACATTATAAGTTGTCATCAGCGGATCGTATGAATAAAACAGAAAATATTTTTTAAGTCCGGGATGATAAATTATTTCCGGAGCTTCCAGATTGTCTTTCCTGTAATTTGCACGACGTGCGATAAGATGTCCCTGGTCATTTTCTGTTTTCGTCAGTCCGGTTGCCGGATCCAGTTCCACACAAAACAACCCACCGAAAAACGATCCGTAGTGCATCCACCATTTGCCTGTTTCGGGATCAACGATGACGCTGGGATCGATTGCGTTCATTATACTTTCATTATCTGTACGCACTACGCATCCTTTAAGATCCCAGGGACCTTCAGGTGAGGGGGACTCCGCGAGACCTATGTATGAAGTCTTGCGCCCGAAAGCGGAAACGCAATAATAAAGCCTGTATACATCATTGTGTTGAACTATATAAGGCGCCCAGATATTTGTAGCTTCCCGGCCTCCCGAATGTTGGTGTACCCATTCTGTCGCTTCTCTCGGAATTTTGGATAACGCCCATCCGACAAACTCCCAGTCTACCAGATCTTTGGATTTTCTGATTTGGATGTATCCTATAGGAATCTCCTTTTCCGCGGCTTCTTTTCTGTTTTCATTGTATATCGCATCCGTAGAGTATGTATAATAATAACCTCCGATTTTTTTACAGGCCGGGTCATGCACATTATAGGCGCCCCAATGTTTGTAGTGCTCCATTCCGGAAATTGCGAGATAGTTGTCTTCCCATGGATTGGGATTTGGTGTCGGTTTAAAAGTCGCCTGATGACATCCCGAAATGTAAAATACCAGAAAGAGTACAGGAATGATGTGTTGTTTCATATTATTTGGATCTAATTTGTTGAAGTATCAATATTAAAGAATGTTGACAAAATTATGCAATCAAAAGAGAACCAGGGGTGGACATTTGTGTCTGAAAAGAGGACAATCTATGGCTGATTTTCAAAAATAGCCATTTTTTTTAGTATTTTTACAATATCGTTGTAAATTTGTAACACTGTAAGTACGAATTATGATGAACCAAAAAAAGCTAAGTTTGCTGTTATTATTAAGTATTATTCCTGGAATATATAGGCCACTATATGCACAGGAGCAATTTACTTCGCATTATAATATTTCTTATGTGACGATGGATGATGGGTTGTTGCATAATAATGTGGAGCATATTTATAAAGATAAGCTGGGGTTTCTCTGGATATCTACTGCCGGCGGCGGGTTATCCAGATATGATGGATATGATTTTATTCATTTTAATACGAATACGTCTCCGGTAAGCTTGCGTACTAATTTTGTGTTGTCTGTTTGTGAGGATAATTTTAATCGTTTGTGGATTGTTTCCGGAGAAGGGACCGATGTGTTGGATTTGAAAACAATGCGGTTAGTAATGCCAACCTCTAAGTCTGTAAATTTAAAGAACATACTGAGCAAACCCTCTGTTAATGTTATGAACGACAGCCAGGGGAATATCTGGCTGTATGGCGGCTCTTCTTTGCATAAAATCAGCTTTGACAAGAATGGAGAAATTGCTTCAATATTGATGCTGGACGATATTTATGTGCATGGTTTTGATTGTCCTCTTAAAGATCTGGATGAAGATGGGGATATCTGGATGGGTTACGGAGCTGATATTTGTAAGGTATATACTTCGGAAGATGGAGAATTGAATATGCGGCCTGTATCCTCCGCTTTAAAAATCAGTGAGAATATGGTTGTTCATGCGTTTTGTCGAAAAGAAGGTGAGATATGGATTGCTACAAACAGCGGCTTGTTGCGCTATAATCGAAATGAGGAAACAGTCAAGCTTTATAATTATCAACGGGAAAACCACCGCTCAATATCCCAGAATTTTGTTTCGGATGTTGTGGTAAACGGCGCGCAATTAATAGCCAGTACATTGCAAGGTATCAATATATATAATCCCGTCACTGATGATTTTGAACGTATTTCCTATCATGATCATCCGAACGGGAATTCTCTTAATTCAAATTTTATCAACTGTATGCTGGTTGACCATGATATTGTCTGGATTGGTAGTGCGACCGGCGGGATAAATAAAATAACACCCCGGGAATTATTATTACATAACTATATTCATGACAAAGATAATCCTTACAGTCTGTCGCAGGATCTTGTAAATGCAATCTGTGAAGATCATGATGGCGTATTGTGGGTGGGGACTGTCGAAGGCGGATTGAACAGAAAAGAGCCGGGAAGCGATCGTTTTATCCATTATACGACCGAGACTCCGTTAAGCATTAGTCACAATACCGTAAGTTCGCTGATAATAGATGGAGAAAACAGGCTTTGGGTCGGGACCTGGGGGTGGGGCATCACGGTAATTGATCTTAATAACCGTCGCTATAAGGTCGTGAAATATATTAATACTTATGAGTATCCAAATCTTTTAACCAGTTTCATAGGCTCTTTATGTTATGATCCTTATAACAATGGAGTGTGGATCGGAGCAAGCCCGGGTATTTATTTTTATGATTTAAGTACGGAAGAGCTCATATCTCCGATAGAATATGACGTTGTGGATAAAACATACAGTCCGCTTGGCGCACTTCTTGTTTCTGACGGAACGTTGTGGATGGGATCTGTTGACGGAATATTTATTATCGATCTGTATTCGAGGCATGATAACCGGTTTACGTACCGTCAGTTGAAATATAAGCTTGATGAGCCGGAGTCAGGGATAAGGGAAAGAATCACCTGTCTTTATGAGAGCGCTGATGGTACGGTTTGGATCGGAAGTAACGGTAATGGGATTTACAAATATAAACCTTCAAACACGGATCTTTATGAGTTTGAATGCTATAATACCAGACATGGACTTATTAATAATTCTACTTTAACAGATTAAAAAAACGAGCGCAAAAGTCAGGACAAACACATTCAATTATTTGGCATTCAAATGATTAATTAGTATATTTGCGGTATGGATAGAAA
>JAITVS010000292.1 GCA_031285685.1 Tannerella sp. | reverse complement strand
TGGATTCGCTCCAGGATGGAGAAAATTACAGGGAAGAATTTATCAAGGTGGGTAACATTGCCAAAGCATACAGGATAGGGATATCCGAAATGGCTGATGCCGTTTATTCAACAACTCCGGGTGTGGTGGCAAAGATCAATAAATTGTACCGTGAAAGAAAGAATTATAAGGCTGCTGTTATTCAATATGTCGAAAATTTAAAAAAGGAACGGGTATGAAACATCTTTTAATAACGATCATGTTTTTGGCGGCTTCTTACGGGGTTTTCGGACAGGCTTCCGTGGTGGTAGACGTTTCAGCCAATCAGTCGTTACAGGCCCTTGATGCTGCACAAGTACAGTCAAACATTACTTTAGGTTCGGTGTCGGCCATATTACAGGCAATGGAAAAAGCCGAAAAATTGAAAATGAGCGCGGATTTTATCAAGGGGTTAAAGACGGTACAAAGAATTTATTCGTCTATGGAAGCGTTGATATGCCAGATCGATGGTTTACGAATTGAATCCAATCGGAGCATACGTTCAAAGGATTGTTTTTTCAACATGCAGAGCGAAGTTGCATCGCTGAACGTAACATTGTCAAGCGATTTGATGAAATTGGCTGTTTTGGCCACTGCATCCTTTAAAACGGATTTTAAAGCTGCTGATAAGGTAAATATGCTGGTCGAGATATGCGATAATCTTGATAAGGCAAGCGTATTACTGGATGAACTGAGGTTTCAGCTTGTACAGGAGAATATCAGTTATTTCGCGCAAAAAGGGGCGAAATTAAGAAGGGATTACGGAATGCAAACAGCTAACAGGTACCGAAAATGAGAAAGATATTGATCATGGTTATTCTGGGGCTTTTAACATCAAAAACATTTTCACAGGAGCTTGTTTTTGATGCACAACGAACTGTATATTTACAGAGCCTGCTTGATCAGAGGGGGGTGGCTTCCGGATCGGAACTGCTGATGGAATCGAAACTTGTGGAAATGGAATTGCTGGATAAGCTAAAAATGTCAACTGACTTCTTGCAAATGCTTAATTCCTTACGCTTGTTATACGGGTTAGTACAGGATTTGGTCTGTCAGATAGATGGGCTGTACGCCTCTTTGAATCGCTATCGTTATGACGAGAAAAATTGTGTGTTTAAAATGAAAATAGAGGTGGCATTTATGAAACTGAACCTGGCCACAGAGGTACTCGACATAGCAGGATCCTCAAAATCGATCTTTTCAAATAAATTTTCATCTTATGAGCGTATCGGCATGATGAATAAGATTTCCCAAACCATTATGGATACGAGCAAGCTGTTGGAGGAGCTTAAAACCTTAATCAATAAGCAAAATACGGTTTATCTGAACAGCGTTTACTCAAAATTGAGAACCCAAAATAATAACTCGACGTGGAACTTAAATAGATATAGACAATGACTCTTCTTTTTGCACAGGGTGATGTAATCGACTTTTTTTACAATAGCGATTATCTTGATAGCGTAGTGGCCGGCGTGACCTTCAAGGTTTGTTGTGTAGCGCTCACATTATCTATTATATTCTTTCTGGCAACATCTGCATGGAACGTTGCTTCTTCTTCCATCAAACGCGTCAATGATGGCAATGCTGAACGTTTCTTCGATAAGCAGGAAATGGTCAGATCCATTTTTCTCATTGTGTGTATTATTATTTACATGCCTCTTACATGGAGCATTCTGGGCGGTTGTGAAATTGTATGCAGTACGATTGTACCAAGCGAGGAAATTGCATCTTTGAATGAACAGGTGATGAAGATAGTCGATGAAGCAACAGACCCTGAACATAATATACCTGAAGAAGTAAAAAATCTGTTGGCCCTGTACGATGATCCCAATACATCGGATGAAGATCGGGAATCAGCTCGCGAATTACTCAAGGATGAATTCGGTATTGATGCTGCAGCATCACATGAGGAAAGGATTAAGCAATACAAGCCGAACACTCCAAACGGTCTGTTAAAAGTACTCTATGCCATTATGAATATTCTATCACCAGCTACATGGGTGCGAGTTACATTTTCTGTAACAGTTTCTTTGCTTCTATTTCTCATTCGAACAGTGATTACTTTTTTCACTGTCAATTTAATAAAAGTATTGGTATGTATTGGGCCGATGTCTTTTGCATTTTCAATTATCCCTGCATTCAGGGATAAAATTGTAGACTGGTTTTCTACTTTGCTCAATGCGGCTTTTGTATTTTTCACTATGAATGTTTTAGAAGCCATTGTATACGCGATGATGTGGAACTTTAATGATATTACCCAAAATCCCCTTGAAGTATTCAAAAATACACATAATGTGATGGCAATGGAAATAACCATCATTATTCTGTATTTCATGGCATTTTGGATTACTTCAAAATATGTTGGCAAGTCTGACGCCGGGCGTGTAATCACGAAGGCGGTTACATTGGCCACGATGGCCACAATGGCAATCCTCACTGCCGGTACGGGAGCGGCTGGCGCTGCCGGTACAGGGGCAATTGCAAATACGACAAGAACAGCCGGCGATGCTTTTAAAGGTGAGTAAAAAATGAAGTCTCTATTCGATTATAAATCCGCTTACAAGACAAGCATGATGTTTTTTGCATTGGCTGTTTGTTTCTGTGTCATTGCAGTGATCGGGATGGCGGTGTACTTACATAAGGAACTGGAGAAACAAAGCGCCATGATATATGTGATGGATAAGACGGGATCGATCAGCACTGCCGATAATAACGAATTGGATGTATCGGGCAGGCTGTTCGAGTACGAGGACCACGTGAAGACCTTTTATAAGAAATGGTATGCTTTTGACGAAGACAGTTTCGAGCCGAATACCACATCGGCGCTATACTTAATCGGGGATGTCGGGAAAAAGATGTATCAAAAATACATGGAAGACAATATTCTCCGGACGTTAAAGCAAATGAACATGCGGGTATATGTGGAAGTGAAAGAGGTGTATATTGATATGAATTCGATGCCTCGAACGGGACATATTACGGGTGTACAAACCATCAAGCGGCTGAAGGGTACTGTTTCAAGAAATATGAATTGTACGTTTGAGTTGTGGGATGTGAGCCGCTCGCGCAATAATCCGCACGGGGTGAAAATTGAAAAGTGGGATGTGGTTAATAATGTGGTGATTGAAGATAATGAGTAAAGAGAAAAAAAATACTTTCATCATGATCGTACTCATGGCGCTTCCTGTGGTATTAGGGGGGATGTTTGTCATATCCAGGAACATCCAAAAAGAACAAGCCCCGGTGAGTGATGATTCCTTGATTATTCCCGATGTGTCGGATGTTGAGGGTAATGATGATGATAAAGCAAAGATTTATAGGGATGAGCAAATAGAAATGATGCATAAACGAAGTAACGATGCAAGGAATATTGCTTCGGATAAGGACTTTTATGCAATCGATCCGGATTTGGACAAAGAAGAAAAGAAAACAGACCTTCAGGCAGATCAGGAAACACAACAAGTACTGGCACAATACCGGGATACGTATCCGGAAACGAAGACAGAAACACCCGTTTCTCAACCCAAAGTGCAAAACCAATCCCGTGACAATAACATTCAAAGCAATCGGGTAAATAGCCCCTCTTATTCTCAAAACAGCGATCCGGTAACACATTCGGAGGAAAGGAAATCACAGGAAACCGTTCCGGATGATAAACCAAAGCGAAGATCCTCTATGGGGATTTATACGGCAGATCGGGTTTCTTCGGATTACCCGACAGGAAAAATGATGGCTCAATCCAAAAAATACCTGAAGGCGATACTGGAAGAGGACAAAACAATTCAAAACGGCAGTAATGTGATCTTTGTACTGTCGGAAGACGGGAATATAGAAGGTACACAGCATAAAAGGGGCAGCATCCTTTACGGGAGAGCCACCCAGGGAAGAGAATTCTTTGAAGTCAATATATACCAGGTAAAATCGGCAAATGACGGGAACACTTATCCGGCTGATTTAATCGTGTTTGATGAAAATTATAACAGGGGTATCCGTTCGGAGGGCTTTCTTAATGAAGTAAGTAAGGAAGAGGGTACGGATGCAGCCACCGAAACGATTGATGAAGTCACCAGGGGGGCAACATCGGTAAAAGCATTGGATCTGGCTACTCGTGCCATAACGAGAACCGTATCGAGGACAGCCCGCAGTAAACCCATTTCCATACCTTTGAGAAAAGGGTACAAAGTATATCTTCAACCAAAAACGAAAGAAAAATGAAAAAGTATTTTTTGATCTGTATGTTCCTGATCCAGTTTGCCGGAGTTAAGGCGCAAGTAGACATGGGTAAAATTGCTGTTTGTGGACAGTATACGGTCACGTTGCTGTTTTCAACGGATATCGATTTTGTCATTTTCGGGAATAATCCAATGCTGGATATCATAGATGATATGCCGGAATATGAAAATTATGCCATATTCCAAAAGGGAAAGACACTGATATTAAAGGCAAATAAAGACAATATCCCGCCAACATCCATTAATATCAAGACAATGGATGGTGTGCTATGGTACGGTTTCATTGAAAATAAGGATAACAGTACACTGTTTTACGATTTTACAAAGAAGGTTCCGGCAAGCTCCCAGGCTGCAAGTACGCAGTCAGCCCAAACTGCCGTATCTGACACCGGTAACCCTGTTGAACCATTATCGGACAGCAATAAAAACGGCGACTTTGAAAAAAAATTGGATCATGTAATGAAACAAAGTCTTGAATACAGGAAATTCGGCTTGATCTCCGGAAAGCTCACATTCATGGTTCCCAACATCATGAACGACACGGAAAACATGTATGTCAAGATTGTGATACAAAATCAGTCCGGAAACGCATTTGAAATTAACAGTGTTGTGTTTAAGCATGTAGAAGGAAAAACGAAGGGTGTCAAAAAGAACCAAGTACAGAATGAGGAAAGATTGATGCCGGTATTTGAAAAAACGGTAAGTATGATTGAGGCGTATTCCAAGCATGAGTTAGGATATGTGTTGCCTCTTTTCAGTACAGGCGAAGATGGCCGGTTCATCATTCAGTTTGTTGAGAACAAAGGTACGAGGAACTATCAAATAGAGCTTTCTGCCAAGGACATGCAAAAAATCAAAGTTTTTAATTTATAATCATCATGAAGAAAATTATTATCACTGTGTTATTATTTCTTTTACTGTCCCCGGTTATGGGACAATTAAGGCATGTAAAGGGTATCGGCAATTTTGGCGTTACTTACGGGATAAATAAAAGCGGGAGTTTATTCGGCGCCGGTTATTCGCATTACTTTCAACCCAATTGGATATGGAATGTAAATGCATTGTACGAATCCGGTAAAGTGGAATCCACACAATTCAATAACTTGATCATCAACGGCGGGGTAGATTACACTTGCTTTAGGGTTGGGGATTTCCTGTATTTCAACATTGGGTTATCGGTGTTCACCGGGTTTGAAAAACTGACAAGCGACGAATCGACCAAAGAAGTAAAAAATTTCTCCTTCGGGCCTGCTGGAAATGCAAATGTTGAATTATACCTTAATTCAAGGTTTTTATTTCAGATCAAAGCAGAACAGTATTACTCGCCTCTCTCCGATTTGGGGAAATGGTTTCCTGTATATTCTTTGTCCTTAAAGTATTGCATTTTTTAAAACTTCACTATGTATACAAAGGATAAAACAGGTTATGTGCTGTTGTTGGCGTTGTTCTTATTGAGTGCGGTAAGTTTTTTATATCTTAATGTTTACTCCTGGACCATATACCTTGCTATTACATTTGCCATCATGTTTGTGATTCAACTGTTCCTAATCATCCGAAACTCCGGGATAGAGCCTGTGCTGAAGAAAGACGCTTACACGCTGCTCGGGTTATTGATACTGGTGGTGGTTTCCAATATTTTGTGGGTATTCGTTTTTCCCTGGTGTAAATATATAGCTTCCATTTCTTCTTTGATTTTCGTTTACATCCTGTTCACAAAACTTAGAAATGGCAGCATCAGGAATAAACTGAATGAAAATTGACGACAAATGTCTTTCGCAGAATTGCAGGAGAGTTTCAAACAGTTTCAAACAGTTTTATAAAATCTCACTGATATTGTTTAAAAAATGTATTTTTGTATAAAAATTTAATGAACATGAAAATTTTAGTATTCTTTATCGGTTTATTTTTTTCAATCGAAACAGTTTTTTCTCAGGATGTTAAAATTGCTGAGCCGGAATTTATCGGGGTTGTTTTATACGTTAACGACACGATTGGAACTGGTGTTAAATTAGAACAACAAACTGCTTTTGTGACAACAAAATCAAATGCGGCAAGTTATGTTCCTTTTGCCAGAGTGGTCGCAGGAAAAGCAAAATCAAAGAACGCAGTAAACGGAAGTTCATCACCAGTAAAAATAGATAAAAGAGAAAAAATTCGATTCATAATAAAAGCTGCAAATAATTCTACAGACCCAACAACCATTATTAATATTTTTAAGTTAACCAGAGAAAAGGACCAGAGAACAATTGAACTTGCTTCTGCCGGAACATTTGGTGGTGTGAAAACCGGTGATATTGAATACATTCCTTTTAATGGCAAAAAATATGGAAACAGTTCCTACCTTATTGAAATTGACGCAATGGAACAGGGAGAGTACGCCATAACCTTAGCGGAAAGGCGGGATTTATTCCATCTGTTTTGTATTGAATAACCAAATGTGAACTGCCGTTTCGGAACATCCTTAAAATATAACAAAACCATGAAAAAGTTATTTGTAATCATTTTATTTGCCTGTATTACCTTTACCTGTGATGACAGGGAAGATTTTTTTGCTCATTCAAATCTGAATGTAAGCGTTGATGTGGAATCGCCTCTTACTGCCTGTACGGCAAGTTATCCCGGATTCATCGATCTTGATTATGCGTTCGACATCAGATTGACACCCGAATATGCAAAGGCTGATCCACTTCCGTTAATCGCACAATACAAGTGCGAAAATGCATCTGATTTCAAGATATTTATCGGAAACAAAAACTACGCGCCTGATGATACGCTTGTATTTAAGTCTTTGAACAAAAAGATGAAATTGAATATCACCAAACCGGGCACTTACAGGTTTTCAATCTCCTTCTTCAAGGAAAACAACAAAGATGTGATCCTGGGAAAATATGAACTTAACTTCGTGATCGGAACTCCGGACTTGAACATGTATATTGTGCGGGACGGCAAACGGGTGGAAAATATGGACGAAACACCAAATTTCCTGGGCTATGAAGGATCGTTTATCGTGCGGGTGAACAGCGATAAGGAGGAACTGAACAGGGGCCGCCTGAAACTGACGGCCAATATAACAGGCGCTTCCGTGCAGGTGAAAAACTGGAAGGACAAAGAAACCAA
>JAITVS010000274.1 GCA_031285685.1 Tannerella sp. | reverse complement strand
CCCGTTTTATCAGCTTAAAAATCATCACACAGAACCAACAGACAACTACAATCCTGAATATTGTAAGGATGTAAGTATCGACAAGTTTAATGCCGAACGCCATGCCTGGATTTTCCACAAAATAAATTTTAAACCATGAAAAGACATCCGTCATTTCATACAGTTGCATGTGTGTTTTCACCCAAATCTTCGAAGACTGGTCACAAATCAGCAACAGTAGAACGACTAAAAGTGCTCCTCCTAATTGTTTGAGCTGTGTTTTACTTAACGCCACTTTCCTTTGCTTCGATACTTAATGTTGCATGAGGCACAGCACGCAAGCGTTCTTTTGGTATAAGCTTACCTGTTTCACGGCATATACCGTAAGTCTTATTCTCTATACGAACAAGCGCCGCCTGCAAATTCTGAATAAACTTCATCTGACGTTGCGCCAAACGTCCTGACTCTTCTTTCGACAAGGTGGTCGCCCCTTCTTCCAGCACTTTGAATGTAGGAGAAGTATCCGACACGTCATTTCCTTCGGCATTAGTCACACCATCACGCAATTGTTCATAATCACGTTTGGCCTTTTCTAATTTATCCATTATAATAGCACGAAACTCTTCCAGTTCCTCATCCGAATATCTTGTTTTTTCTGCCATAAAACTAATTTTTAATAAGTTAGTATGTATATATAATTTTTTATCACTTCAAATATACTATTATTTTTAATATATCGCTAATGTACCAATTTTTATTTATCAAACTTTTCCAATCTTCACCCATAATTTGAAGTCATCAAAATCCAACTCTACCCCGTCACCCTGACAATCAGCGATCTCAAGAGATTCTGCGAGAACCTGCTTCTTTATATAATCTGCATAATCTTTTGCCGCTTCATCCATTTCTTTAGAAGAAGAGATTTTTATATGTATCTTATCGGTTATTTCAAGACCTGTACTCTTACGCAAATTCTGTATACGATTCACCAATTCACGCGCCAATCCTTCCTTACGTAAATCATCTGTTACGGTTATATCCAGAGCAATCGTAAGATTGCCTTCGTTCGCAACAAGCCATCCCGGTATATCTTCGGATACAATCTCAACATCATCTGTAGTAACTTCACATGCTTGTCCTTCTACATTGAATATGAATTTACGATTTTGTTCGAACGAAGCAATATCTTCTTGCGCCATTTCCTGTATCGCCGCAGCCAGTTGCTTCATCACTTTACCGTAATGTGGCCCTAACTTCTTGAAATCCGGCTTTATTCTTTTTACCAATATGCCCGAAGCGCTGTCTACAAAATTCAGTTCTTTAACATTGACTTCATTCAGAACGAGTTTTTTGACGGCTTCAATATTAGCCTTTTGTTCGTCGTTAAGAGCCGGCACCATGATTGTTTGTAACGGTTGGCGAACTTTTATGTTAACCTTACGACGCAAAGCCAGTACCATCGATGATATATCCTGAGCCATCTGCATTTGCTCTTCCAGGGTTTTATTTATAACCACTTCATCACAAACGGGAAAGTCGGAAAGATGGATTGATTCCGCCCTGTCACGCCCCGTAACCGAAACCAGATCAGTAAACAACTGATCGGAATAGAACGGTGATATAGGCGCCATCAGTTTACTGACTGTTTCAAGACAGGTATAAAGTGTCTGATACGCAGACAATTTATCAGTAGTCATCCCTCCTCCCCAGAAACGACGACGATTCAGACGTACATACCAGTTACTCAAATGATCATTTACAAAATCAGAAATAACTCGTCCTGCACGCGTAGGTTCATATAGGTTATAATATTCATCGACTTCCTTTATCAACGAATTAAGGAGGGACAATATCCAACGATCTATCTCCGGACGTTCATTCACTGCGACATCCGGTTCGCTGTATGTAAATCCGTCTACGTTGGCATACAATGAAAAGAAAGAATAGGTATTATACAACGTTCCGAAAAATTTTCTGCGTACTTCTTCTATTCCGTCGACATCGAATTTAATATTATCCCATGGAGATGCATTTGTTATCATATACCACCTCAAAGGATCCGAGCCATACTTTTCTATTGCATCAAACGGATCGACGCCATTACCCAAACGTTTAGACATCTTATTGCCGTTCTTATCCAGAACAAGCCCGTTTGATATCACATTTTTGAAAGCCACACTATCAAAAATCATCGTGCCTAACGCATGCAGGGTAAAAAACCATCCGCGTGTCTGGTCAACTCCCTCAGCAATAAAGTCCGCCGGATAAACATCGCGTTCATCAAAAATTTCTTTATTCTCAAACGGATAATGTATCTGAGCATAAGGCATAGCTCCCGAATCAAACCAGACATCAATAAGGTCTGTTTCACGCTTCATCGGTTTTCCTCCATCGGAAACAAGAACGATATCATCCACATAAGGACGGTGCAAATCTATTTTATCGTAATTACCATCGGAATAGTTTCCCGGCACAAAACCGGCCTCTTTATACGGATTGCCGGTCATCAGCCCTGCAGCTACCGATTTTTCGATTTCATTGTATAACTCTTCTACCGAGCCCATGCATTTCTCTTCCACACCATCATCCGTGCGCCAGATCGGAAGAGGTGTTCCCCAGTAACGACTACGGCTCAGGTTCCAGTCCTGAAGATTCTCAAGCCATTTCCCGAAACGGCCTGTACCTGTGCTTTGAGGTTTCCAATTGATCGTATTATTAAGTTCGATCATTCGCTCACGACAGGCTGTAGTCTTAATAAACCAGCTATCCAGCGGATAGTAAAGGATCGGCTTGTCCGTACGCCAACAGTGAGGATAGTTATGTACATGCTTCTCTATTTTAAATGCAAGCCCCTGTTGTTTTAACATGACACATAAATCAATATCGAGCGTTTCATCTTTACCTTCAAGTTGCGGATCGTACTCATTCTTCACAAAACGTCCCGAAAACGCATTATATAAATCAATATTCACTTTGGTCCTGACATACGCCTCATCCAGATCTTCCAGACGATAGAAACGCCCTTTCAAGTCAACCGCAGGACGAAGATTTCCGGCCTTATCGATCAACTGTACTGGCGGAACATTAAAATTTTTCGCCACACGCGCATCGTCCGCACCGAATGTCGGGGCAATATGCACGATACCGGTACCGTCTTCTGTCGTAACATAATCTCCGGATATCACACGAAATGCACCTTCACCCGGATTAAACCAGGGTATAAGTTGTTCGTATTCCATTCCGACAAGATCACTGCCTTTATATTCGGCAACGATTTCATAGGGAACTATTTTATCGCCTTGTTTATAATCTTCCAAAGCCAGACCTTCGGCTTTCGAATTGAAATGGGCCGGTACAAGATCTTTAGCTAATACGATTGTAATCGGTGTCCCGCTATAAGGATTGTAAGTCCGAACCGCAACATATTGTATATTCTGGCCAACACACAATGCCGTATTAGACGGTAAAGTCCATGGGGTAGTCGTCCATGCTATAAAATAAGGAATCCCCCATCCCGTCATTTCCGGTTTAGGATCCTTCATTTTAAAAAGAGCGGTCACAGTAGTATCCTTTACATCGCGGTAACATCCGGGCTGATTAAGTTCGTGTGTACTTAATCCGGTTCCTGCGGCAGGAGAATAAGGCTGGATCGTATACCCTTTATACAATAGATCTTTTTTATAGAGTTCCTTCAACAGATACCAAAGGGTTTCGATATAACGATTATCGCATGTCACGTACGGATGTTCCATATCTACCCAATACCCCATACGTTGTGTAAGATCCTCCCACTCTTTGGTGTATTTCATCACATCCTTACGACAAGCTTTATTATATTCGGCAACTGATATCTTTTTACCGATATCGTCTTTTGTGATACCCAGTTCTTTTTCTACACCAAGCTCAACTGGCAATCCGTGCGTATCCCATCCCGCCTTACGATTTACCTGAAAGCCTTTCATTGTTTTATAACGGCAAAATATATCTTTAATAGAGCGAGCAATCACATGGTGAATACCGGGCATCCCGTTGGCAGATGGAGGGCCTTCGTAAAAAATAAACGAAGGGGCTCCTTCACGAATATTCAGACTCTTTTGGAAAACATCTCCTTCGTTCCATTTCTTCAGCACTTTTTTATTGACTTCCGATAAGTCAAATGCGTTGTATTCAGCAAATCGATTACTCATAATTTTATCCCCTGTTAAAAAATTGCCGCAAAGATAATCTTTTTTTACCGAAAAAGAAAATGGCCCCTTGTTATTGAAAGGAACTTTCACCCCAAAAAACGGTAAAAGTTCCTTTCTTTGATATCATCAACAATACAAATTATTTTTTTGCCATATCTTCCAATACCAGTTTTGCATTTTTATTATCCGGATCAAGTTCCAGCACCTTTGTCCACAACAAAATGGTATTTTCCTTATCACTTTTCATGTAAAAATAATACCCCAGATAGTTATAAGCTTCGAGTAGAACTCTTTTTTCCGATGTACTGAGCTCATCCTTACTATTCGTTATGATTTCGACTACTTTCTCATAATACGGTTTCGCCAGACCGGATTCTATTTCAGGGGTTATCGCATGTTTAGTCAGGGCCTTGTATCGATAGCCCGAATAACTGTCGGGAGCACGGCTAATCAGTATATCAAAAACAGAATCTGCTTTATTCAGATAATACAGTGAATATATTTTAGAAAAATAATTCACACGACTCATTGAGTCTGCTATGATCTTTGCATCCGATGCAAACAGTTCATCAAGCACATCTTTATTATTCATGCGAATCAGTAGTTGAAAACCTAACGAATCGCAAGATGTTTAAAATATTTATTATCAACAAAATAAATGCATTAACATTTGTTCAATCCCCTAGGAATCATTAACTTA
>JAITVS010000250.1 GCA_031285685.1 Tannerella sp. | reverse complement strand
ATCAACAAAATCACGGATCTACTGAATATACTTGAAGTGATGGCAATTTCTGACGAATATGAAATCCTGGCAAGTGTCGGATTCACAGAATCAGTATATTCCGACGACTTCAACCGCTTTAATAAAGTATATAAATATCTTGTTCAAAACTTTACGACCCCTGATGTGAAATTAGAAGATGTTTCCGCATTAATTGGCTTAACTCCAACGGCATTCTGCCGCTATTTAAAAAAAAGGACAAAGAAGACTTTTGTTGAATACCTGAATGACATGCGCCTTGGCCATGCAAAAAAATTATTGATTGAGGGGAAGATGAAAATTTCAACAGTCAGTTTAGAATCCGGATTTAATAATTTATCCAATTTCATCAACCAATTCAAACGCTCTACGAATATGCTCCCCTCCGATTACCAAAAAAAGTATGGAAACAAAGCGAAAAATATGTTATAATAACACAAAACCATGATGTAATCAGGAGTCCTGTATTATTTATCAATAGAATATAATAAAGATATACGATTAAGCATCTATCATAACATCCGCGAAAATAGTTAAATTACGCAAATAGTTCAAAAATTGTGATTTTTGTCAATAATACAATCTATATTTGCAACTGTTGTATTCAATTGTTTTATAATTACGTTTGGCATTTTAGTATATAATTATAAAAAAAATATGTTTGGCACTACTTTGTTTGGCATTATTTTGTAATTAAACAACATGATCAATAAAAGCAAAACTGCAATACTCCTGATCACCTTTTTTGTCTCCTTTTGTGAAGTATACGGAGCAGATCTTTACTGGCGTGTAACCGCAGTAAACAATAATTTTAACAATGCTGCCAACTGGACGGACTCGCCCACAGGTATCGGCGGAACAAGCCCGGGTACTCCTCCTACGATCCTGGACAATGTCTATTTCACGAATACGTCCAACTACATGGATATCAAACCGACAGGAACAGCTAATATGCGTAACCTCACTGTAACGGCGACAGGATATAAATTCAGCCAGAATAATATCAACATCGCCGGCAGTATCGCGTTAGACGGAACCTTCCAGATCACGGTCGGAACTGTATCTCTTCTGAATAATGTCAGTCCGACGGACATTACAATTGATTTCGGGACCGGCAATAAAATTGCATTCGGCTCCAGGATCAATATCGACAAACCGGGTGTTAACGTCCGCCTGGCAAATAACAAGCTAAATACCAGCGCATTATTTGAGCTTGCAAACACATCCTTCTACAGTGACGGTTTTGATATTGAAGCAGGTAACTTTAATGCGCTTGCGGCCACAAGCAACCGGACGATCAATCTGAACGGGAGTACGCTGACGACCACCGTCAATACCCCCGGCCTTTCATCCGCCAGGAGTCAGTTTTTCGCCAACTATACTACCTTTGAACTGGATGACTGTAATTTTATCTGCAACAATGAAATGATTGTTTTAACTGGCATTGCCAATGTAACATCGACGATCCGGTTTAAAACCATCACTTTCAGGCATTATATCGAAACATCCTTATGTGCCAGCTATATTTCCGACGGTAGTTCAACCAACACCTACAACTGGAATTTAACAGCGGAAAAGTTCATGATCGAAACCCCGTCGCTTCAGATTCGTCCTTTAACAAATGAACGTGCACGTTTATTAAATCTGTATATTACAGACGAGATAAGTTTTCTTCAAAAAGGAATTATCACGATCAACAGCAGTAATGCCTCCAACCCCACAAACCTGTATATCAACAATATCACGAATTCCGCTTCAGGCTGTGGAAATATGAGTGTTATCCAGGCTAATACCCCAACAAACTTTGAAGCTACCGGCGTTCCCATCACCACCCAAAACATCGGGTACCGGGGAATTACCTTTTCGCCATCCGGAAGCAACTGGACGGCCTCCGAAGCCGGAAACCTGGGAGGGAACAGCGGGAATATCATCTGGACAACTGTCGTCAGTAAAGATTATTACTGGATAGGAGGAAACGGGAACTGGGATGATCCGGCGCACTGGGCATTTTCTTCGGGAGGTTCCCCCAACCCGGACGGTTGCGTGCCACAAGCGGTCGATAATGTGATTGTCGACAACCTGTCGTTTACTGCTGCCGGACAATATATCTATCTGGAATCATCCACCGGTTGTAAAAATATCACCTGGACAGACATCAACCGGTGGGGTTCGCTAACAATTTCCAACAGCAATACCTCGTTGACTATTAATGGTAATGCCGATTTTTCCGGTGTAACCAAAAACGGCATATATCCTACCCTATATTTTAATGGAAGCGGTAGCCAGACCATCACATCGGCAGGAGACACGACATATAGCTCAAAAAATATCTATTTTGCCGGTACAGGCACTTATACATTGACAAACGACTTCACCACCAATTCAAATGCAAATATCATGACCGGAGGAACCTGCGGATCGCATATCTTCCACAACTCCGGAGGTTTCGTTTCCAGCGGAAAAACGATGGATATCGGGCGATTTGAATCTATATCGTACCCATCCGGTGCAACCCGGTCGTTTGACTTCAGTAATTCGGATATCAAAGCCTGCTTTAATTCCGGGGCTGCCGGAAGCGCAGCCGTCCCAGTCATTACATTAGACAATACAGGCATGAGTTCATACAATTTTGCCGGTTCGCACTTAATCATCAATTCTTCCGGTCAGACGACCAATAATTACTGTATCCTGGCCGCTCCCGGAATAATATGGACATTCTACAATATTTCATTCATTGACCCCAACGCAAGCATACGCATCAACACAAACAACCTGTATACGTACATGGCCAATATCAACAAACTGACCGTTGACGGCCATGCTGTTTTTACCTATGGCTTCAAAACCGACAGCCTGATACTATCACCCAGTAAAACTTATACACTCACTTCCGGCCGGCCCATAGAAATCAATAAATACATGACCACCCGCTCCAATGGTTGCAACATCTCTGAAATAAAAGCAACCAGCGGTACAGGTATTTTAAAAGCCAATTATCCCGATTTTAAACTTACGGGTGTGAATATCAGCCGGATCAATGCTTCCGGATCTCCGTTAACCATTTATGGTGGTATAGATGGCGGGAATAACCTGAACGTAACGATAAACCCATTACCTTCACGAAACTTCTATTGGGTAGGTGGTTCCGGGAACTGGAGCGACCACACACATTGGAGCATCGGCACTGCCGGAGGCAACCCTGCCCTGACTAATCCGGAAGGATGCCTGCCGGCCGATCTGGATTCCGTATTTTTTGATATAAACTCATTTACTGCAACAGGCCAGACGGTAACGTTCGATCTTGCAGCCGTAACCATAGGCTCCATGATATGGACACCGGAGGCCGGCGCTAAAAATCCCGTATTCACAACTCCTCTTCCGAATATCAACATCACCCTGAACGGCTCACAGGAATGGGCGGAACAAATGAAACTGGGACTATTGGAAGGCAGTGTGATTACATTTGCAGGAAAAGGGACGACTGCAAATTCGCAATATCTCAGAACGAATGACGTAGCTCCGGCTGCAAGATGTATCGATTACTCCTTTTCCGGAGGCGGGCGATACGATGTCCTCGGGCATATCAATAACGCATGTACCCTACGCCTGTCCGGAACAACCAGCAGCCTCTACACGAACAGCTATACTATAAACCTCAAAAGCTGTTACCTTGCCCAGGGCGCATCCGGAACAGTCGATCTTGGAAATTCGTATATCAATTTTTATACCACCACCGTAGTCAATTCATCCTTCACAATTAATAACTGTGCGAACTTCCATGCTGAGAATGCCACTATTTCGGCCTATGCATTTACGATTTACAATAATTGCGACGGAGTAATCTTTAACAAACTGGATATCGGTTACCGGTTAATTGCATCTTCCGCAAGCAATACAATCAACGCCAGATCCATTACCATACAGGAAGGACAGGGAACAGCTACGCTGATCAACGGAAAATTTGTTACGGATACGCTGGAATTTAAGAAAAGTCCCTCCACGCATACTCTCTAGGCCGGAACAACGTTGGTTGCCAACGATACCGTCATCGGGTATGCAACCCCCTGTGCTTTTATCGACCTCCGTTCTACAGACATTAACGCGGGAGGCCAGACAGCCTTTTTAAAAACAAACAATTGTAATCTCGAACTTACTTTTTTCCGGCTAACCAATATCACCGGATTAAACGACGGATGTCCGACAGAAGCTTTCCACGTCATCGGAAATGATCTGGGAGGAAACACAAACATCACATTTGAAGTTCCGCCATCAGGAACCCTGCAATTTGCCGATACTATTGTCGCCTGCCAGAGCCTGCCCCATATATTCAATCCGAATGTACCCGGAACGCCCACCAGTTATCAATGGTTCAAAAACGGGGTTCTCGATCCTTCTGAAACAGGACCGACTTACGCAGCTTTTGAAGCAGGCTCATACAAGGTAGTTGTCACATATACAGGTGTCGGCTGCGCCAATGCTTATGAACAAAGGCTTTTCGCCGTGATTGACACCATTAAGCCCCAAATTGCCCAAATGTCAGATACGACTATTGTAAACACCGCAGGGGTTACGATTGTCTTTTCGGGTAATTCAAGAGATCCCCAGGTTACTGATAATTGTTTTATCCATAACATATGGTACTCCCTTAGCGGAGCGACTGTTGCAGATAGTGTAAAGGCGAATACGATAAATGGAGTCATTTTTAATGAAGGGATAACTACCGTAACCTGGCATGCGTCCGATTCGATTCTTCCGACATGGTATATTACAACACCCTCCTCTACCAATACCGGAACGACCAGCTTCGACATCCTTGTTATCGGATCGAAAATGAAAAAAAAGGCAACTCTTAATGGGGTTATGAATACCGGCTCTTATGCAAATCCGGTATCGGTGTTATTTAATGAAATTATTGAATATGAACTGACTGCCGTCAATGAAAGTCTGACTGCCGGATCTCTGATCGTTCGTGATACTCTTCCTCCTTACCTGAATTATGTCGCTAATTCGGCAACAACAGCAGGCGCTGCGTTTACCACAGGACAGACTGGCGGAACGCCGTCACGGGATATATTGACATGGTCTTTCGCGAACGTGTCTTCGCAGGATACCAGGATCGTGGAATATGAAGCTACGCCTGAAAGCGGCGTATGCGCTTCACAGCCGATGTTTATCAATAGAGCTTCGATAGTTGTGGGAAACACGCTCTCTTTTATGACAAACGCATCTTTCCACCAGGGAGCAGGTGT
>JAITVS010000199.1 GCA_031285685.1 Tannerella sp. | reverse complement strand
CTCCCTCCTTTACCCGCTTATTCCATGCGGCGATTGCGGCTTCTTCGGTTTCATAAAAATATATCCAACTGGGTATATTGCAAGTCGTACAAAAATAAGCAACCTGTTTTTGCTTGTTTATTTCCCATATCCCCCTTCTGGGGGGTTGCTTACAAGTAGGACACGGTTTCAGTTCAGTCATTGTCGGCCTCCTTTGTGTTATAAATAATCTCGTCTTTGCCACGTAATTTAACTTCAACATGGTGCCATTTTTTTATTCTTTCAAACCTGCACCACTCTAAAAAATTATTGATAGTCATTCGTCCGTCACAATGTCTATACGTAGAGTGGTATCTATTCTTGACATTGGACGCAATATAAAATTTTGCAATAGTCATCGTGCGGCCTCCTTGAGTAATTCGGGATTGTCGTGAATTGTGCCGACAACCTCTGTGTTAGGAAAATGGCTCGCAATAACGTCATAGATTTCATTGGGATTTTCAGCCATGAATCTTCCCGTTTCGGTTTTAAATAAGACCTCATAGTTATTTGTTTCTCCGTCAAGGTTCCGTGTCTGAACAATATCTCCCTCAAAAATCTTCACGCCGTTTTTGTCTTTTAAGCCGGTGTACTCGCCGACTGTTTCGGGGATAACTTCCACCATATGCGCCAGCAACAGGTTTTTATCCCAAAAATCTTTCTGAATAATATAAGACTTGTCATCCCACTGATAAAAACCACCATACACAAATTGGCCATTATCAATCCGCTTCCCTCTGAACTCAATTTCCCTCATTGTCTACCTCCGGCACAAAATCATCAGGCGGCGGTACTGGCGGGGAAGCAATTACGATTAATAAATTATCCAGCAATTCGCTTTTTCTTTTTAAGAGTTCCCGCCAATTTCCAAAATCAAATATCCCTGTTATTCCGGTTTTTGTGCATCTAATCCACACCTTCCCATTATCAGGGAACGGCTCCCCTGTCCGTGCTTCATACTGCGCCGGGGTTTCGTATTCGGGGATTTCAACGATGTCAGATGAATGGCAATGAAAACAAAAGCCGTTTACATCAGCCCTTTTCCCCGGCTCAAAAAAACTCTCGCAATTTTTGCAGTAATACTTCATACAGCCTCCCTTAGCCGTGAATTGTCATGGTTTTCTTTGCCGTTACTTTGTTCAAACGGTATTGCGTCAATCTGGTTTTCCCACTGCGCCTTCTGGCAGCACTGAAACCGGATACTTTCAAACCGGTTGCACATTTCGCAATCTCCTTTTCCAAACCCAAACGCATGACAGGTTTTACAGGTGTTGTTATTTTGGGTCGGCTTGCAGTCAAGACAAATATCAAGGTCGTTGACCCGCAAACTGTAAATCGAATCAGTGGGATTGTGCGCGTCATAGGTGTTCTCGTCTCCCTTCGCGCCGCATTTCCAACATGACCGGGCCGAAACATGGAGTTTTATCCCGCATTTAGAACATCGCTGAAACGGGTAATACCCGTTTGTTTCCGGCTCGTTATTTGTTTTGCCTTGTGCCATTTATAAAGTCCTCTTAAAGTCATCTTCTCTTGCTTTTCCAGACAAATTTGACAATTATTGGATTTAACCTATCCAAAATAGCCGCTCCGCAAATCTTTACAAGCTCTTCCTGATTCAGATTTCCGATTATCGTTGTCGGTAAAAGATTGTTCCACCTGTTGTCAATGATTTCAAACAAGAGATTGCGTTCAAAATCGGTTCCCTTTTGCCGGCCGATTTCATCAAGAATCAATAGTTTACAGGAACTGTATCTGTCGATTATTTCCTGTTCGCTGTCCAAATCATGCCTGACGGCCCGGAATAATTCAGGCAAAAGACAATAGGTAGCGCCGTCCTTGGCAAGGCACATCGCAAGATGGGTTTTACCTGTACCGTTTCCACCGACCAAAAATAGATTTTTCTCCCAGGCGTTTTGCGTAATTGTTTTCAACGCCTGATTCTGTTCCGGTGTTTCGGCTATCCAGTTTTTCCATGTTGCCTGAAAATAGCGCGGGGTTATCCCGCGTTGCTGCCATTCCCTAATTTGGGCCTGCTTTCTGTTTTCAAGCCACCTTTCTTCCTGTTCCTGGTATTCTTTTTCACGGCGGGATGATATTTCTATCCTCGTTTCTTCCGGCAGCGCTTCCCACTCATTCTTTTTTCTGGCTTCCTCGCGCTGTTTTTCTACGCTGGCTTTAATCCTTCCTTGGATTAAACTGTCAATCAGTTTTTGGACTCCCTCGCTCATGTAACCTCCTTGAAATAACTGGCAATTTCTTCCGGCGGTATATCATCCGCTGATATTCGCTGCCGCGGCGGGCCGGTAGATTTTTTCTCCAGCATCTGACCGTAAAGCCGTTCAAACTGTTCCCGTAGTTTTTGACCGCTTTGAATATTGTTAAACCAGAAATTGCCCGGCGTTTTGGCCCAAAGTATAACCTGCCGTACCCTGTCTGGCGGTTTGCCGTCAATGCGGATTAGTTTTTCAATGTCTTCCGCCCATCGTTTGATTGTTTTTTTATCATCTTTGCCGGACAGGTAATCAGGTATTTCCGCCCGATGTGTTGTTAAAAGCAATGTTGAAAGTTCAAAAGCGTCTTTTTCGGATTCAGATAACGGCGGTTCGGAAGAACCGTCAAAAGACGCGGAAGCGTCTGGATTATCATTAACATTTACATTCTCATTTACATTTACATTTACATTATCATTATGGGTTTCGGAATTAACCCAAACACCATTTGGGTTATCCTGGGTTTCGTTGGGTTCAGTTGGGTTATCTGGGTTATTTTGGGTTTTGGGTGGTCTGCCGCCTTTTTTACCGTTCCTTTGTTGCTTTTCTCGCCAATTATTATCCTTTCGCTTTGTGTGTGAAATCAAATCACGCATTGGAATCCATATCGCAAGTTCTAATCCGGTAAAATCTGGTTCTATACCGTCAACCCCATAATTGGCAACCGCCCAAAAAAACTTTAATTGCGTTTGCTCGGGCAAAACCTTTATTTGATTAAGGGTTGTTTCACTCATTACAAACGTTGAAAATTCATTTTCCATTACCTATTCTCCACCTCAATACCCAACGCCAATGATTTCATTTATAACACCTGCCAGCCTGTCAATGTCCATTTTTATAAAGGCTTTTATGGCTTTTAGATTCGGTTGGGAATATCGTATGGTGTTGTTCTTGATACTTGTTAGCCACTTTAAGCACTCTGGTAAAGTATCCTCAAACCACTTGACGTACATATACGGGTCGGAGTTGTGATGTTTCAAATGACATCCGGCGCACATGGTGTGCGCGTTCCAGGGATGAAACCGTAACCCGTTGTGCGCGCCCACTGAATAAAAATGCGAACATTGGAGATTTTCCCTCTTGCCGCAGATAACGCACTTTTTATCCCGTTCAACAATTGCCTTGTTGAAAAGTATTTGAATGGCGGTTGTTTTTAGTTTCTTTGGTTGTGTTTTGGTCATGCTTGCATAGCCTCCAGATCAAATAAGGTTGGCGCTGTTATTTCTGTTTCAATGTCCTTTAGATAGCGGCAGCCGTCTTTCCACGATTCCCTGTTAAGCTCAATGCCATATCCTTTCCGGCCCATCTTTACGGCCATGTACGGAACAGTCATAAGGCCGCCAAAGGGGTCAAGTACCGCTTCCCCCTGGTTGGAAAACCGCTGGATGATTCGTTCCACAATGTCAAACTGCAAAGGGCAAATGTGCATGGTTAATTCTTTTCGGGACTGTTCGCTGTTCAAGGTTCTCATCCGGTTTACGTCATCCCATATCCACTGTGAATGAGAGCCGGGAGCCACGACCATAAAGGAACTGGGTAGCTTGTTTTCTTCTTCAAGGTCTTCTGCCAGGGTAACGTGTTCGGTATAGTCATACACGTTGTTCCGGGAAAACTCTCGATACCGGGCCTGCAAGTCGCTCACCGGCGCTTCTTTGAGTTCATCCAGCAGGGCAAGACGATTACCGGAGCTTCTCCAATAAGAATGAGCGTCTATCTGCCAGCGGGCGCGGGTGTAATCGTCTTTGCTTTTTACAACAGGATTATCCGCGTAGGCTCTTGTTGTATCAGTCGGGAGTTTCCTAAATAAAAGAATATATTCAGGACAGCCGATACCCATTTTGGTTCCGTCTTTACATTGTTCTGTCCAGCCAAGGCGGTACGTTTGATTATTTTCCCGTACCACATCCGTTACCACCGTGATACGGCCCATATACTGGAATCCGTGTTTCATAAAATGGGCGGTCGTTAAATCGCTAAAGGGGTCAATGGTTGGCATTCCGGTTCCCGTGACATTGCCGTAAAGGACCCGGTCTTTCACATGAATGGCGGCAACACGGCCGGGTTTAAGGATTCGTAGAAGTTCCGGTGTTAGATAATCCATTTGTTCA
>JAITVS010000188.1 GCA_031285685.1 Tannerella sp. | reverse complement strand
GGGCTTCACGGATACCTTCTTCCGATCGTTCTTTAGCTAATACGAGTGTCATAGGGCGATGGTCTGTTTTGTTGAAATCGTAAAGACGTTCGTTTACATCGTGAACATCCGAATTGCAGATGATTGTAAGATTTTTTTCGTTTACCCAGTTCAAAGCTTGCGGATACCATTCGAATTCGTTGAAGACTTCTATTCCATTGAGCCATCCTTTCTGAAATAATGTTTCGTGTACGTCATGCCATTTTATTTCGTCGACACCCCATCCCGGATGGTTCCAGAAAATAAAAGCTCCCTGTTTATGGGCTTCCTCGATAGCTTCCATATAATCTTTACGATCCAGTATATTCACATCGTTGATAAAAAGTGCATTCAGGTGTCCGGGAGGCATTGAGCGTGTAATTTCTCCTCCGCGGATCAGGATCATGTCGCGTCTGCCTGCTTCATCACGTGCCATTTCATATGAATAATTGTGATTTCCCTTTTCCACCCCTATTCTTGCTGGTTGACCTTCGATGTGGTCGGTTATTGCTATTGCATCCAATCCTTCTTCCCATGCTTCCTGAACCCGCAGGCTCGGCCAGACAATTCCGTCGGAGAAAATGGTATGGATGTGAAAGTCACATTTCAGAAGTTCATAATTATCGATCCGGGGCATGCGAATTTCGTTTCTTGCTTTCAGCCTTTCTTTTCCGGCTTTGATTTCTTTAGGCAATGAGTTCTGGGCATTCATAGATAATCCGATATTCAGGATTGTTGTAAAAAGTAATGTTGCTTTTGTTTTCATACGATTATTTATTTATCTGTTTGTAATTTTTATTCCCACCCGAACAACTGAGGAGCAAGATTCGGATTCAGGTCAACTTCTTTTTTAGGAACAGGGCGATAGTAGAACTGTGGCTCCTTGAATTCGCCTATGTTTTTGATTGTTATTATATTACCTTTATTTCCTTCTGTAAGGTAAACTGTGGCGTTCGTATCATCTATCGTTCCGGTTTTGTAGTAAACGAGTTTTTTGCCCAGAGAATTTTCTTCTTTGTCGGCTTCCGGTGGAATAGATTCGGAAGATGGGATCAGATAGATGTCTTCTATACCATCGCCTGTCAGGTCAAATTTTCCGAGCGACGGAAAATAAATGCCTTCGGGCTCTTTTTCCAGAAGTTTTCCGGCTTTCCAGCGCATAAGGTCATCAAAACGGTAGCCTTCCAACGCTAATTCGACACGGCGCTCACGCCTGATTTCCAGAAGTTGAGACGTTAATCCCGGAAAAGCACTTTGCATCACAGGGTCGGTTTCCGGATAGAGTGTCATATCGGGAAGCCCTGCACGTGCACGTAACAGGTTAATGGTGTTGTTCAAATCACTTTGTGTCAGTGAGCCTTGTTCCGCCAGTGCCTCTGCATAGATCAGCAATATTTCCGCATAACGTATAACCGGAAAATCAACACTTTCATAATGTTCTTCATCCTTGTTGTTGATGAAACCTTTTATCTGATGATATCCGGAAAAGTTTTTATTGAAGGTTTGAACATATATTCCGGCTCCGGGTGCATACGTAGAATTATTTATAAGTTCCCATCCGGGGGAAGCATACGTTTGTATCAGGCGTGGGTCCCGATTATTAAATTCATCTGTGAACTGCCGGGTTTGATATTCTGGTTGCAGTGAATAAAAAGAACCGTCTTTCATGAGATAAGCCTGTAGAAGGTCTTTTGTGGGACAAGCTTCGTAGTTTCCGAACATATAAGCCCAAAAGCCTCCTTTTAATACTTTATAATCGTAATAAGTGGCCTGGATGATTTCCGGATTGACACTTAAATCGGTGCTTTTAAACAGTTCCGAGTAATCGGATTCCGGGTTGCCGGTATTATATATACGGAAATTTCCTTCATTTATGATTTGTGAGGATGCGTCAACAGCGATTTTTAAAAATCCATCAACACTATTCTGCAGGTTTAATTCATTGTGGTATTTCCGGAACGTTCCTTCATATAGTGCATGGCGAGCCATATATGCCAATACAATCCATTTATCGACAGTTCCTTTTTCCTGATTTGTTTTTACATGTTCTGCTGCAAAAGCATAATCATCAAATATTTTATCAATGACAAAACTTCGCATATCGCGCGCTTTATACAAATCTTCGTCGGAGGTCGTTAATGCTTTATCGTACCAGGGGACATCAGAAAACCGTTGCACTTTTTCCATGTAAAACCGTGCTCTGAAGAATCGTGCTACACCCTGATAGTGTGCCAGTACATCTGCAGGCACAGAGGCTTTTTCGCAATTTTCAAGAAAAAGATTGATATCACGTAGTCTTGTCCAGTTCCAACCGGCGCTGATTGTCGTTGAATTTGGATTTGTCGATATCATTATGTTTTTTATTTCTTTGGCTGATGTGGTGGCCTGATTATCGGTTCCGGCGTCGGAAACATATTCCCACGAAGATGGAAAGTCATAGAGGTTATAGCAGTACATTTTCAAGTCTTCTTCTGTGTTGAAGAAACTTTCAACACCGATTTCCGTCTGCGGCAGACGGTTCATAAAATCGTCATTACACGATGATATAACCAGGATAATCAATGGTATGGAATATATAACAGAATGTTTCATAATTATGATTGTTGAGAATGGATTAAAAAGTTGCATTAATACCGAACGAATATTGCCGGTTAAACGGATAAACATATCCGAAATGACTGGTGTTGGTAACAGATTCGGGATCAAAATATTTTTTCAAAGCGCTCCACTCACATAAATTATCGCAGCTGACAAAAGCACGTAATCTGCTCAGTTTGATTTTTTTTGCCCAATGGTCAGGGATGCTGTAACCGAGAGTGATATTTTTAATCCGTAAGTAAGCTCCGTTAAGCAGATATCCTGTTTGCGGAATTGCCAATCCCATTGCATCATTTATATTTGTCCCCAGATTTTTATCCGCCAGCCATGATTGAAAGACGGGATAGCGGGCATTCAGATTCTGTTGTGCCAGACCTGCATTGATGTATGCTTGTGAGTGTTTGGCCATATCGACTTCGCTGTCGCTTTCGGAGCGGTAAAAATCAAATAAGTGGGTTTGCCCGCCTGCATAAGGCTGTTGATAAAATCCCCAATAGAGATAACTTAGCGGATAATAATCTCTTTTTCCTATTCCCTGAAGGAAAGCCGATGCATCCCATCCGTTCCATTCGGCATTTAAGTTAAATCCAAAACGAAAACGCGGCGAACTGTTTCCTATAATGCTTAAATCCCCAGGGTCATTGACAGATGTACCTTTGGTTATTTGATTGTCTCCGTTCAGGTCTTTATATTTTGGCCAGCCGGCGACAATTTCCAAAGCGCCCCATGGGATAATCGACGATTGGTCGAGATTTTTTATTTCTTCTTCGTTCTGAAAGAAACCATCGCTTTGTAATCCCCAGATTTCACCAAGTTCTTGACCTATATAATAATCAGAGAGGTTTTTGTTCGGATTATCAAATTTAGTAATCCACGAACGATTATCTGATAATATAAATTTGGCACCCCATGAAAAGGGTTTTTCCAAAAATGTGAACTGATCCTGATAGCCTATTGTCAGCTCCCAGCCATTCGTTTTCATATCAGCTGCATTTTCCTGTGGTTCTGAAGTTCCCAATACGCCGGGCAGCTCTTTTCCGAGGGTTAACATGCCTTTTGTATCACGACGGTATATATCGAATGTTGCAGTGAGTTTGTTTGCCATGAAGCCGAGATCAATACCGGCATTGATCGTTCTGACTTCTTCCCACGTATAGTCTGGAGAGACGAGGGACGGAGAAGTTACAACTTGCGGCAATTTGCCTCCTATTATATAACTTCCCAACTTCGAAGTCATGGTGGGTATATATCCGTATTCTCCGACCATCTGGTTGCCAAGAGATCCATATGATCCTCTTATTTTCAGTTGATTGATCGTATTGCGAACGGGTTCGAAGAATGATTCTCCATCAATACGCCATGCCAGAGAGGCAGAAGGAAAAAATCCGAACCTTTTATTTTCCGGGAAGCGGGAGGTTCCGTCATAGCGTCCGTTTATTTCTGTTATGTATTTATTTTTATAGGTATAGCCGGCCCTGAAAAAAAGACCTCGAATAGCCCAATCGGCATACTGCTCACTGACAAATTGATCGCCTGATGATAAACCGATGCTTGGTAGTGATGTGGAAATAATACCTTCGCGTTCTGCTTTATACCAATCCCATTTGTTGTATTCCTGATTGAAACCGACAATCGTCGTAATGTTATGGTCGCCGATGTTTTTATTGAATGTGCCGAACAATTCCAATACACTGTAGAAATCATTGGTTGTGCTTTTGTAGGATCGGCTTTCGCCGGATTCACGAATATCATTGGGACCGTATCCAATCGTATATTTTGTTTTGTACCAATCATATTCTTCCGTTCCTTTCATGAAAGTAAAGTTGGCATTAATGAGTAGCATACGTTCACAAAAGTTAAGCTCTGCAGAGAATGTACTTTGTATTCTTCCATATTGGGTCGTTTCTTCACCACCGTCAACTAATTTGGCCATCATAATTCCTGCGGCATTATTAGCCCATGTTCCGTCCGGATTTACGTCATGGTCGGTTGGGGCAAGATCATAAAATATACTCATATTTGTATCTCCATATCCCTTTATACGTATCCCTTTACTGTCGATATACGGTTCGGAACGCGAAGATAGATAACTTGGTTTTATCCTGTCGGTTAATACGTACGAGGTATTATTGGATATTGTCAGCCAGTTCCAGACTTGATAGTCTACCTTTGAACGCATGCTGTATCTTTTGTAGGAATCGTTTTTTACAATATCCGCCATGATGCCGTTTTCATTTTCAATGCCTCCGGATAGATAGAATCTTGTTTTTTCGGTTTTTCCAGATACGGAGATCTGATGCGTATTACTGAAACTATATTTATCAAGGAAAAAACTTGTCCAATCACGGTTTCCCATGTATTCCCACTGGGTTTCGTCTAAAGGGTTCAGGCGGACAGGCGATGTTCCGTCGGGATTATCCGAACGTTGCCGCGCCCATTCAAGACGTTCATCATTTGCCACATGTCCGGAACTCCAGGGAGTATTAAGAACGGCAATGTTTTTTAATTTGAGATAGATATACGGATCTGATGTTTTAGAAGGAAGAACGGAGGGCTTTTTCCATGCGAAATTATTATTATAATCTACTCTTACATCCTCCGAATCTCCTCTTTTTGTTGTGATAAGGATCACGCCAAATGCTGCACGGGCTCCGTAGATAGCTGCCGATGACGCATCTTTTAATACAGATATTGATTCTATGTCCTGTGGCAGGATGCGGCTCATTTCACTTGCATCAGAAGCAATGCCATCAATCAGGATGAGAGGTGAACCTCCGTTAATGGAAGCTTCTCCGCGTATGTTTATTTTTGCAGCCTGCCCGGGTTCGCCACTGGCAAAATCAATATTCAGGTTCGGAATCATTCCCTGTAGACCTTTGGAAAGATCACTCATCGGGCGTAAATTCAATTGTTTGGCATTTAACTGGTCAACGGAACCGGAAAGGTTTATCTTCCTTTGTACGCCATATCCCACAACGACAATTTCATCCAGATTTTCTAAGTATTCTTCCAGGGTGATTTCAAATAAGGTTTTACCGTTAATTGCTATTTCCTGACTTTTATATCCGATGTAACTGAATTCGACGACTGCGTCCGGTGAAACACTTATGCTGAAATTGCCGTCAATGTCCGAAGTGGTGCCATTACCGCTGGCTCTATCTAAAATCGTAGCACCGGCAAGTGGTTCTCCCTGTTTATCTGTAATTGTCCCGGAAACCTGTACTTTTGCCCGTACCTGATGAATGATAGGAGAACTTTTTCCATTCATTCCGAATGCCGGGGTCGGATTCATCGGGCAAAATAGAGTAAATCCGGTTATTATGAAGAGTAGTGTCTTACCGGATATAGAATAATATTTTTCCATATTTATTGTTTTAATCTGTTTATTCGCCGGTTGTCATTACTTCTTTATCCACCAGGGTGTCATATTGGTCTTATCATTGTCGTTACCGAATTGCCGTGTAATGGCTGCCTCTACATGGTCGCTGTTGTTATTATATTCTTCCTGGGGATACATCCAGCGTTTGGGTATTTCTGTTCCTTCCGCGTGCCTGAATCCGGGATAACCGGTGCGAAGATGTTCGAAATAAGAATCCCAGTTACCCTGGTAGAATGTAACTAAATATTTTTGCATGATGATGCGTTCTATTTTTTCTTCGGTATTGTTTGCTTTGCTGAAATCTACTAATGATTCGTTCAGATAATTATTCACCGCATTTTCGTTGAGGTATTCCGCATATGTTTTTGCATGTGTTTCATAGAAAGAGAAAGATGCCCTGACGCCATTTTCATAGAATGTTTGGGCATCGCCGGCAATCCAGCCTCTTACGGAAGCCTCGGCCAAAACCTGTTGTAATTCCGCATATCCCATCAACATCGTCGGTTCAACGATGGGGTCTGTACGAAACCGGTCGTTGATAGGCGAGATTGTCCCTTCACTCACTTTGATGATTGCTTCGCTATATGGAGCAGCCGGGTCGCCTCCTTCGTATGAGCTGAAGTCATCGATTGCTTTTCCGTCTGTTTTTCCTTTATTGGTTTGTGAACTGAAAATGAACAGGCGTGGATCCCGGCGCTCACGCATCCGTTGGATAAATGTATCATCCATGTAATAACCCGACCATTGTGCATTGAATTGCGGGTAACGGTTTCCCTGCTGATCAAGATAGACCAGTTGTCCGTTATCCGCCAGACTGTTCATTAACGGTTTTCCTGTTGCAATCGAATTAAACTCTCCGGCAATGTTGAGCGAGCCGACGACCGTATGGTTTGATAATGTCATCAACACCTTCAGACGGAAAGAATTGATGAGTTTTCGCCACCTGTTTCCGTCTCCGTTATAAATAATATCACCGTCGATAACAGAACCGTCGCCGGCTAATATTTCGTCTGCTTCTTTCAGTTCCTGCAGGATCCCTGTGAAAACAGTTTCCTGCGTGTCGTATTCGGGAGTATAGAGACCGTCGCTCTCCGCTTTGAGCGCCTGGCTATATGGAATATCTCCGAAGCGAAGCGTCAGTTCGTAAAAATAGTAGGCTCTGAAAAACTTTGAGAGGGCTATATATACCGGAGCATTGACCCGTTCGGCTTCCTCATACATTTTTTGTACGTTGCGGAGATTGTTGTAATAACCGAAGCTTCCGCGGGTCCACTTATAATATTGATCAGTATTTTCTCCGTCTGCCTGTATTACTTTTTTGGTTGCATACATGCCGTCGGTACCTCTGTAGAATGCATCCATACAAATATTTGTCAATAACAGGCTCGGATGTGTTTCTGTGGGGTTATTAGGGTCTATGTTCATACTTTCCAGGCTATCGCATGAAACGTATATACATGCGGACAGTATTAATAATATTATCTTTTTCATTTTATTTCTATTTTTAAAATTTAATATTCATTCCTACACCTATATAGCGTGCGGTGGGATCGTTGGCACCTTCGTCATTGCTGTCACCGGTATAATCCGGATCAACGAACGGAACTTTTTTCCATATGGCGAGGTTATTGCCGAAAGCTGTTACCGTCAGTCCTTTCACAGGCCCCGATTTCGACAGCATATTGGTGAAGTCGTAAGTTACGGCTACACGGCGTAGTTTTATGTAGCTGCGGTCGAATACATTGGCAAACTTTTCGTTCTCTTTATAAGAAACATAAGCGCGATAGGGATAGTTATGACACCATTGTTGCCAGTCGACGGCCGTTGTATTTTTTTTGTATGTACGTGTATCTGAGATTACATTACCGTCAATATCCCGCGTCAGTTCTCCTCCGGTAACGACAACCCCATCGGGAACATAAACAGGAGTTCCGGCAGCATATTGTTCGGCGCGGTATTCTACGGAATTCGGGTGTTTTCCTCCCCACCATAGTTTTTCACTCAACACGGAATAGATAACCCCTTTATAGGCTCCGTCCAGATCAATGGCCATTGTGAAGTTGTTATAACGGAAGGTATGCTGCATGCCCATACGGAATTTCGGTTCAAGATGTCCTAAGTATTGATTATAGGCATCTTTTGTAGGCATTCCGTTTTGATCGAGTATCACTTCTCCGTCTTTGCTTTTGGTCCATTGCGATCCATAGAAAGCATCTGCACGATCGCCTACTTTGAGGTTTCCGAACTTCTCCTGTCCTCCGTAGATTTCTGTTAGCGTCTTTACACTGCGACTCCAGTTTAATGCGAAATCCCATTGGAATTCTTTTGCTCTGACCGCCTGGATATTGGCCATTACCTCCCATCCGTCGGTTGTATACTGATTTCCGTTTACTTTGCGTTTTGCGAAACCGGAAGCATTGGATATTTCGAGATCGATGATCTGATTTTCGTCGATTGTCCGGTAATAAGTAAGGTCGAGAGAAATCCGGTTACGTAACATGGCAGTGGATAATCCGGCTTCCCATGATGTTGTTTTCTGTGGTTTGATGTAATAGTTGACCATCGACGAAGGATAAGAAACCGAAGGTGTTGAGCCGTAGCTGTTTTCCTTTGTATAGGTAGCCATAATTTGATATGGGGACAAATCGGTTGATACGACTGCCCAGGAACCGTATATTTTCATGTAGTCCATAAATTGAGGCAGCTTGACATATTCGGAAACCATTGTACTTAAAGCAACAGAAGGATAGAAATACGAATTATTGTTTTTGGCCAGGGTTGAAGACCAGTCATTACGTCCGGTTAAAGTCAGGAATACGTATTCGTAGAAGTCGAGATTGACGGCTCCGTATGCACTTCGTATTTCTTTCTCAGTTCTTTCTGCTTCGGCAATAACAGGTCCCTGAGAGTTGTTTATACTATATACATAAGGTACGACTAATCCGTCGCTTGATTGATATTCTTTTCTGTATCTGCGATAAAATACGGATGTTCCGGCATTCAGCGTGAACAATATATCTGCTGTGAGGCTTTGTGTATAGTTTGCCAGAAAATCGGCGTCGACGTTGGTTTGATGATAGTTCCACACTTTGTAATCTCCTTCGCGTGAATCGCCGTAGTTCATATAAGTTTTCGGTACTTTCATTTCCTGAAGCGTTGTTTTTTCCCTTACGGCGGCACGTCCCTGCAGATTCAGGTTCGGCAGTAACTGGTAGTTCAACCGGAGTTGGCCGTTGACCACATCGCGGCTTTCGGTTTGCTGTAATTCTTCCGCCGCGAAATAGGGGTTGTTGTACCATGCATAGTTGTAGTTTGCCTGACGATAACCTTCTTTGCCGGGAACATACTGATGTTTCTTCAAATCTTTTCCGTTTACGTCGTCTCCCATCCATACCACAATGGTATACATGTGGTTTCTCGGTCCGTATCCGTAGCGCGGATAACTTGGCGATAACACTTTGTTATAGGCCAGATTTGCGTCCAGCTGAAGGTTTTTGGCCAAATCAAAACTGGAGTTGAAATTAAGTCCGCCGCTGTGCAACTTTGTAGAAGGTACCTGTCCTTTCTGAAATGCATATTGTCCGGTCAGCAAGTAACGGGCTTTTTCTCCTTTATATGCAATTGAAATATTATTATTCGTTACCAGACCTGTTTCCAGAAAGTCTTTCAGATTATCATGAGAAACCCAGTCGATAGGAACGCGCTCATAACGTGATTTGTCGTCATATTGCGTTCCTTGTACATCTCCCCACCATGGAATTTCTACTCCCGTTACTTTATCCCTGACAGGACTGTTCCATTGGGCGATTTTAAGTCCTGCGTTTAATTTGGGTCCCCAGGTCATATCACCATCCGAAATACCTCCGTCCGCTCCATCCCAGAACTCGTATTTTCCATTCGAACCACTGCCGTATTCATGTTGGGTTTCTGGTAAAACCGCAAAGCCTGCGGTCATCATATTATTGGTAGAGAAATTAATTTCAATGCCTTCTTTTTTTGCAGATTTACTGGTAATCATAATGGCTCCGTTTTTTCCTCGTGAGCCATAGAGGGCTGATGCCGAAGTTCCTTTGAGCACATTGATGCTCTCAATGTTTTCACTTGAAATATCAAAAAAGTCAGTTTCTACAGGAACTCCGTCTAATACAATCAGTGGAGAATTTCCACGCAATTTAAAGCTCGGAGCCTGAAATAAACCTGTCGGATTTGCGACTGTTAACCCGGCAACCTGCCCGGAAAGGGCAGAGCCGACATTCATGCTGGGTGTTGCATTCAGCACGTCAATGTTGATCTGCTGAACCGAATAACCTATTTTTTTCTTTTGTTGTTTGATACCAATGGCAGTGACTACAATTTCATCAATCGCCATTATATCTTCAATCAATTCAACATTGATAGTCGTTTGATTGTTTACCCGTTTCTCAATAGGAGTATACCCGATATAAGAGAAAACAAGCGTTCCGTCCGATGGCGCTTCAATACTATAATTCCCGTCAATATCGGTAGCAGTTCCCAGGGTGGTGTTTTTTACCATAACAGTGGCTCCGGTGATGGGACCCATTTTGTCACTGACGACTCCTGTTATTTTTATTGTTTGCGCCCAGATTGTGGATGAGCAAAGTAACAGGAATCCGATGAATAGGTGTAATTTATTGTTCATAAGGTATTTGTGATTTTAAATAATTGTTTTTATTGATTTGTTTTATTGAATTGGAAAAGACAAACCCTTCCCGGAGGTATCTGCATTAATATTGATACCTCTGAAAAATAGAGAGTTAAAAAGTGGTGGGAAAAGGTTAAATTTCTATTAACCTGACTTTGTCGAATAAAGACAGAAGAACTTCCGGGTTTTTACGGTTAGTATATAATGTATTTTCGAAGGACTGGCTGTCGGAGTCGATGGCCGATATGGCAACTCTGAGTACACTGGCAAATTTACCGGCAGCCTCTTCTTTTGTTATGGCGTTATTTTTCAACTCTTTGTTCAATTGTTTTTCAATTGAGCGTACAGCATTGTAGATTGCAGGTTTTCGAATTACCGTACGCCTGTTCGGGTCGCCTGATACGATTTCTTCCTTTACTATATAATAGTATAGAAACATATTATACAAACAGCCGGCTTCTTCTCCGAATTTGTAGTTGTCTTCATTTTTGAGTTCTTCTGTAGTAGGTGGTTTGATTGTGGAATAAAATTCCCAAGAGTTGCCGGAAATGGTGTTTTCTCTCATTTTGTTTTCCTTTTCCCGGTTGTCATAGTTTGTTGTAACGAAAGCATTGCTGATGGTTGTGAATAGTACCAGAAGCATAAATGCAAAAATAGCCTTCCTGTTCATGATTAAATTTATTTAAATTTATTTTTTATGATGCTGCAAATGTCAGGAGACCATGTTACAAAGGTGTATCGTGTCTGTTACATTTTGAAAAAAAAATCATTTTCCGAATTTATTTTTTTCGGAAAAATTAGACTTATAGTGGTTCTAATGTGTCTGAAGACTGTTTCTCTGTGATATATGCCGGGTCTATGAATCATGTATAAGGACATTTGTTTGTCCGAATATATGTTCCATAAATGTTAGATATAGTGTGTTGATTCTTTTTATTTATATATTTTTCGTTTCCGACAGGAGCATGGTTGATTCGAGCTTGCCTTTTTGATTATAGGTTTCCTGTTTTACCGTGCCGATTTCAGGAGAGAGCCATTCAACGATTTTTTGAGTTGCCCCTTGTTTCATCATTCCCATATCCATCCCGACCTCGAGATCGTAGCAAACTTTGTAACAGTTGAATGTTCCGGCCGGAGTCGTGATATCTTCTTTTGCTTCTACTTTACGGTTTTTGTATGTGGTAGTAGTATAGAAGGTCATATTCATTATTCCGGTCATTTTCATTGTAATTTTCATTACTTCTTCCTCCGGAAGAGTTTGTCCGACAGATAAATCAAGCGGAATCCGAACTTGTTGTCCTTCGGTTGTCATATCCATCTTCATATCGCCTGAGGCCATTTTTTCGAATTGCGAAGACATCAGCGCGCTGGTTTTTGCCAGCATATTGTCGGCATATAAGGTATTATTTTCTATACGAAAATTCATCTTTTTGATATCTTCCATCAATTTCGTATTGACTTCATTTTGTTCGAGTTCATCAAACAGATTGGTTTCGTTCAGTATTTCTATGTGCATCCCGTCGGCTTCTTCCGTTATTTTTGAAACCGTATAACGGAGAAAAGTTTCTTCTTTTGTCTTTTTTACCGTTTGAGGTTTGCCTTTTGCATCGAGATATTTGTAAGTGCATACTGCTCCTTCTTTTGTTGGAATAAAAGAGGCATCCTGTGCGTTCAGTGATACATAAGCCAGGATAGAAATTAAAATCAAAACTGCTTTTTTCATCTTTATCTATATTAAAACTATTCATTCTGCTGTGGATTAATAACATCTTTATTAATCAAAGATGCTAAATCCCTGCAAATGTAATTAATTTTTAATAAAATATTGTACGATTGATTAAAATGTATATGCTAAGCCGATGCCGTAATTGTCTATGCCAATGGAAGGTGCGATGACCAGATTTTTATCCGTGCTGTTTATACCGAGTATGTTATGGAATACCGGTAATAATAGATAACCCACCTCGGCACTCAATATTCCGACACCTGCTCCTGTGATTACATCGCTTAACCAGTGTTTTTTATTCACGATCCTTAACGCTCCGGTCGCTGTTGCTATTACATAACCGCTTGCTCCGATCCACGGGGAGGTATCTTTATACTCCCTGAATAAGATATGGGCCCCGACAAAAGCTGTTGCCGTATGTCCTGAGGGAAATGACCGGTTGTTCGAATTATCCGGACGTGTGACATCAAGATTATCTTTCATCGTTCGTACTGTAGCTCCCATTATGATGTACGATGTTGCCATCACAAAAGTGCGGTCTCTGAGATTGTGTTTGGCTTTTATTCCGGCAAGATCAAGCCCGTATACAGCAACAGCCGGAGCGTATTGAAAATAATCGTCGATGCGTATGGGTTTATTAAAGTGTTCGCATACTTCAATGTGGGTGCTTTGGTCCAGTGTCTGCAGAGACTTATTATTTCTTGTGATGATCCCGTAAGAAATCATTGCTGTGGGTATGATGAATTTTGAATAGGATGCGCTGAATTGTGAGAAACTATTCTTGTTTTTTTGATTTCCATATGTGAAATCCAGCTGATAATTTTCAGACAGTTTTGACTCTTTATCAAGATTATAATATTCCGGTGGTAGTGTATTTAAATTTAAGTTGTCCTTTTCCGGCCTGATTTTTTTCCCCGGTTGTAGATCCGGCAATGTTTTTATTTTCACCGTATCTCTCTCTTGTGCATGAACGCATCCCAGACTTGTTGTACTTAAAACAAGAACAATTAGTAAATTTTTCATTCTATGATTAATTTTTGAATTGCAAAATTGAATCCGGATTTTGTAGAAATTCTGAAATTTACCGGTAACGAAGAGAAAAAATAATATTGTGTCCGGTTTTCTTAAAAAGTCAAAACGCTTTATCGAGCTGATAATACGGCAAAGATCGGGTATTCGTATCGTTCTGAAAACAGAATTTATTTATCCGGTGTGTAACTCTATATTCATATGGAATTAACACAGATGTAATAGGATGGCGGTAATTTTGTTCGTCCTGAATTATCAAAGAGATAAAAAAGGGTAATAATAGCCTGGTTAATAGTAATTTATAAATATGGATTTTAAAAAGATTATGAGATGGATGTTAATCGTTTGGGAGCTATAGATATCGGTTCAAATGCTGTAAAATTGTTGATATGTGATGTCATTAATCACAAAGATCGTATTGTCAGCAAAAAAGTAGCACATCTTCGTATTCCATTGCAGTTGGGTGACGATACTTTTTATCTGGGGTATATAAGTGATAAAAAGAAAGATAAATTAGCTCATCTGATCTATAATTTCAAATCATTTATTGAAATAAGTGGAACCGAAGATTTCCGTATATGTGCGACATCTGCTTTACGGGAGGCCCGGAATCGGTCTGATATAATAGAATTTGTATCTGCAACTACCGGTGTAAATATAGAGTTAATAAGTACAAGAGAGGAGGCCAATTTTTTGTTTCTCGGAGGTATGAATGGTGAGTATGATTCTGATACGTTGTATGTCATTGTTGATGTCGGTGGAGGGTGTACGGAAATCGCACTTTCCCGGAATAATGAACTTGTCTATGAAGAGTCTTTTAAGTTAGGAACTATCAGGATTTTGTCCCGTGATGAAGAGAAGAAGGAATGGAGTCGATTGAAGGAGTGGTTGGAAGAGAAAAGGCATGGTCATCGCAACATCTGTCTTATAGGATCCGGTAGTAATATTAATAAGGTAAATTCACAGTTCCGGAGGAGAAAAATTAAGAAGTCAGATCTTAGAGGCTATTATCGTAAGTTGCATGATATGAATCTTGAAGAACGCATCGTGAATTCCAATCTTAATTTGAATGGAGCCGAAATGATATTGCCGGCTATTAATATTTACTTGAATATCATGAAAATATTAAAAGTGGAAATTTTGCAGGTACCTGTTATTGGTATTGCCGACGGAATTATTAAAGATATCTACCTGAAAAAACAGATTGCAGGTAAATGATCTGTTTTTAATACGAAGAATATTTAACACTTAAAGAATACATATTATTTTTTGATAAGATGAATGGGGATTTTCAAAAAACATTGAAAAAAGAACATGAACAGTTTGTTTTTTCGCAACAAAATAGATTTCCGGAAAAAGAAGTCTTGAAAGTGGATCTGCATTGTCATGATTTTAATAGTGATATTCCGGATGAACTGATCGGCCGGATACTGAATGTACCTGAAACATGGTTGTCAAGTGCGAAGCTCATAGAGAAGCTGACAAAAAACGGTTGTGATGTTTTTACGGTTACCAATCATAACAATGCCCGTTCCTGCTATGCTTTGCAAGATCTGGGATTGGATGTCTTAACTGCTGCCGAATTCAGTTGTATGGTGCCTGATTTCGAGGTAGGAATCCATGTGCTGGCATACGGATTTACACCGGAACAGGAAGTACAGTTGGAGAGGCTGCGTAAAAATTTATACCGTTTTCTGGAGTATGCGCGATTGCATCGGATTCCGACCATCTGGGCACACCCATTGTATCACTATCGCTCGAAGAGAAGACCTTCGCCGGCATTCTTTTGCAAGATGTTGCTGGTATTTGAACGTTTTGAAGTTTTGAACGGACAGCGCGATACATGGCAGAACCTGCTTGTTAAAGAATGGCTGGAAAGTATATCCCGGAATGAAATTGATCAATCTGCGAAAGAATTCGGGCTTGATCCTTCTCTATTTTGTTCGGATCCTTACCGGAAATCAATGTCGGGAGGATCAGATTGCCACATGGGCATATTTGTCGGTATGACAGGAACTTATTTATACATTCCGGATCTGCAATCAAGACTGCTGAAAGAATCTCGTTCTGCACTTGCGCTGGAAGCGATAAGGGATGGAAATATGGCACCTTTCGGGACCTTTCAGAATGCGGAAAAAATGACGATTACATTTCTTGATTATGCTTGCCAGATAGGGTTGAACTACAAAGATCCCGGATTGATGCGGATGTTGTTACACAAAGGAAATGCAAATGATAAATTGATTTCATTTGTCGTATCAAACCTGTTTAGCGAACTGAAACGGCATAAGGTTACTACTTCTTTTATCCGGCTTTTTCATGAAAGCATGATGGGGGAGAGGCCTTCTTTTCTGAGAAAAATAGTTTTAAAACCGGTTTATAAACCAATATTTGATGAGGCTGTAAATATTGCTGATAAAAATAAAGAAAGCGGAAATGATTTGATCGACGGCTATTATCAATCTATATGGAGAATCAATAAACAGCTTTATTCCATATTGGCACAGCGGTTGGAAAAAAAACTGGAGAAATCCGGAATTGAGGCATTCCTGAAAAATCAATCGGTGGAATCATTGATTGGAAAACTCGAATTGCCGAGTGATATCAGGTCGTATACGGGTAATGATAGTAGTAATCAAAAACATAATATTGATGTACCCGGATTTCTGGATGGTCTGTCTTTTCCTTTTTTTGGAGCATTATTAATTCTGGCGGCCCATTTCACAAGCGCTAAAGTAATGTTTAATATCCGTCCGCTATTAAACGATTTTTCCAGGCAATTCGGCGGACTTACGCATCCTGAACGTGCGCTTTGGCTTACCGATACATTTGGAGAGGATAACGGAACATCCGCATTTTTGGGAGAAATGCTTACTGAAATAAGGAAAAATAATTTACCGATAGATATTGTAACCTGTTCATCATCTCTCCAATCCGAGGATCATCTGATTGTGTTACAACCCATCAAAGAATTTTCTTTGCCGATCTACAAAGGATATGCATTTAAAGTCCCTGATTTCGTGGAGTTACAAAATTTATTTTCTGCCGGAGGATATGATCGGATCATTTGTTCTACCGAAGGATTTATGGGATTATCCGGGTTGTACTTAAAATATGCCTATACGGTTGAGGCTTCATTTTATATGCATACGGATTGGGTGATGTTTGCCAAAAAAGTGTTAAAGATTGAAAAGCATAATCTGAATCGTGTACGTCGGATTTTACGTCTGTTACACAACTCCTTTGATCATGTTTTTACCGGCAATCCCGGCATCACAGAGCTGATAGCATTAATCGGATTGAAAATTTAACGGATTACATTCTAAGAAACCTGAAAAATATTTGTATTTGTCTGTTTTTTACAATCACGGCATTTTACGGGATGTTACTTTTGCCTCTCCAAAATTTAAAACAGATATGAATAAAAAACAATTAACAGAACAGGCAAAAGTTCATCTTGACGTATTATGTTCGGAAATTTCCGAACGGAGGGTAGGAAGTGAAGGGAACCGCATGGCTAGCGACTATGTAAAAAGGATTTTCGAAAAATCAGATTGGGATATTGAAGAGACGGAGCTTTTGGTAATGGATTGGGAGACCGAAGGCGCCACTTTGTGTTGCGGAAAAGAATCGTTTGAAGTTTTCTCCTCACATTATTCCCTTGGTTGTGCCGTAGAGGGGGAGCTACTTCCGGTAGATACGCTGGAAAAGCTTGAAAATGTTGATATGACCGGCCGCATTTTGCTTCTTCATGGTCCCATTGCAGCAGCGCAAATCACACCGATAGGCTTTCCTTTTTATTCCGTAGGAGAACATGAGCGGATTTTGTATTTGCTTGAAAAAGGGAATCCTTCGGCAATTGTCACTGCAACCGGACGGGATTCGCTTACGGCAGGCGGAGTCTATCCATTTCCAATGTTTGAGGATGGAAAATTTGATATACCCTCTGTCTATATGAAGGATAGTGAAGGAGAAAAACTGCTTGCTTGTGCCGGTAAATCCGTCAGATTGATTTCAAAAGCCAAGCGTATTCCTGAGACGGCATATAATGTCATTGGTAGGAAAGGAAGTGATCCCGCAAAACGAATTGTCATTTCCGCTCATATTGACGCGAAAATCGGTACTCCCGGAGCAATCGATAATGCAACCGGCGTAACCGTATTATTGCTTCTTTCCGAAATGTTGAAAGGTTATTCGGGGAAGTATATGATCGAACTGGCAGCTTTTAACGGCGAAGATTATTACGCTGTGCCGGGACAGGCAAAATTTCTTGAACAAAACGAAGGCCAATTCGGGAATATCGCTTTGAATATCAACATTGATGGTGCCGGCTTGAAAGAAGGGGCTTCGTGTTTTTCTCCGTTCGGGTTACCGGATGATATGCAAAAAGCCTTGAACCGGATAATCGCAGATAATCCGGATATTGTGGAAGGATTACCATGGTATCAGAGCGATCACTCGATGTTTATCCAGCAGGGTTGTCCGGCAATTGCTGTCAGTTCGCAGTTTTTCATAGAGAATATGAAAACCCAGGATATTACGCATACACCAAAAGATAACCTTTCGATTGTCGGTTACGAACGTGTGGTGGATTGTGCCGTGGGAATTAAAGAATTAATAGAGCAACTGTAAGTACACATTGAGACATATCTTTCACTCGGGAGAATCCGGATCGGATTCTCTTATTAATATTGTGGCGGGTAATGAAAATCCGGATTTTATTATTTCCGGAAAAGTCAGGTCATCGGTATATCTGGTGATAAGGCATGGAGTATCTCGTTGGGAGAATTGAAATAATAAGTAGCATGAATATTTTCTGCGGAATGACATCCCCATAATGCTAATCCGAAATCAACTCCTGCGGCCTCTGCACATTGCATATCATAAATAGTATCGCCGAGGTAGTGTAAATTAAACTGTGTCAGCGTTCAGCTTTCACTTTTAAAATATCAGGTTTTCATATTCCTATCTCAATGGGTAATGAGGAACCTGAGTTTTGTTGGTAAAAACGGTTAGG
>JAITVS010000148.1 GCA_031285685.1 Tannerella sp. | reverse complement strand
GGAGTAAAAATCCTGTGCAAATATTCCCCGTCGGCATCCGTACTTCCGGTTACAATCAACAATTCATGGAAAATGACAAGATGGGGTTCTTTCCCTCTCGGTATCGGGAACAAAATAATGATCACCCTCCATCAACCGATATCCGTCAAAGATACGCCTTTTCAAGAGCTTTTCGAACAAACGGAAAAAGCCGTAACAAGTGCTATCATTCTTTGATATCAAGCTAAAGAGGCTATGCAATCTTATCACACAGCCTCTTTCAAAAACAATCTTTAGCCTAAAATAAAAACTAATTAATCACAACATTTACTATAACACTTCTATTCCATAAGTTTTCCATTGATATACAAATCTTTTAAAGCTACATTTTTAGCTCCTATTACAGATGTCGGTTGTTCGACATTGTCAAATTTACAATTCGTAATATTAATATCATATATATTATCCGAATCTTCATAACCTACCAGATAGATACCGATGCGACTTTTATTGCATACGACGTTATCAAGATTAATATTTCTTACCGTCGGCGGAAAGCCATGGTTACAATCTTCTTTAGCCTCATAAAGCAGATTGATTTTCAGAACAGCTTCCCGGCACTGACCTACTTCTATATTGCGTACATAAACATTTTCGATGACACCTCCACGACAGTTGTTAGTCTTAATTCGTATAACACGATCCAGCTCAGGACTATCCATTTTACAATCTTCCACATAAAGGTTTTTGTATCCGCCTGAAATCTCGCTGCCTATCACAACCCCGCCATGTCCGTTTCTCATTTCACATTGGCGAACCACAATATTCTCACTTGGTATACTCCATTTCCGGCCATCTGCATTACGACCCGATTTTATCGCAATACAATCATCTCCCGTATTGAAATAACAATTTTCGATCAATACGTTTTTAGACGATTCCGGATCACATCCATCACTATTAGGTCCATGACTTTCAATATAAACACCCCTTACGATAAGATCCTGGCAAAGAAGCGGATGAATAACCCAGAACGGAGAATTTTTCAACGTAACATTCTCAATCAGGATGGTATGGCAGGAATGAAAATTTATTAACTGGGGACGCAGTCCATCCTGAGGTCCCATCACCCGCCTGTATACGGGGACAAAGTTCTCAGCATCCCGAAGAAGTTGTGCACGCGCCGCATTTTGTGTAATAGCAGTTTGCGGGCTACGTCCTTTCATCACCCACCAGTCATCATAACTTGCCTGCCCGTTTATTACGCCTTTCCCCGTGATTGCGATATTTGTTTCGCCATATGCATAAATCAACGGATGAGCATTATAGCAATCGAGACCTTCCCAGCGCGTCAGAACTGACGGAAAATACAAAAACCGATCCGTACTGAATTTTAATTCGGCGCCCTCTTCCAGATGAATGTTTACATTGCATTTCATTGTTATAGGACCACAATAAAATGTCCCTGCCGGAACAAGAACAGTACCTCCTCCCGATTGACTGCACACAACGATCGCACGATTTATCTCCTCGTGAAAAACAGCTGTTGAATCTCCCGGCCTTGCTCCGAAATCAACAATATTAAAAATTGCATCCGGAAACGATGTTCTTTTTATGGAAGCAACAATCATTTCTGCTTCATCCCAGGGATTATTGCTTGCATACAGAGAAAATCCAACGGAACTGGCAACTGCAAGTAACAACGTATAAAAGATTCTGATTCTCATTCTGATAAATTATTATGTACTTTATGACATTTTCTTTTCAACTAATCTTGTTTTGCCACCGGTATTCCAAATAGCAATACCGGTAAAACAAAACAAAAGATAACCTTTACTTAACAGCGCTTTCTGCCTTAACTGCCCTTTCTATTTCTATCATTGCATTGATAAACGGTCCGATCGCCTTGGGATCATTCGAGCGTATCATCTCATTTATATAGTATTCGTAATCTCCGGAACGGTTGTTACTCCCTCCCAATCCGGCAACAGCGCAACAACGGGTGATGTCGGTAAGTCCGTTTTCATCTGTTTTGACAAACTCTTTTATATATCCGTCGTACGCTTTGTCGGCCACACTTTTATAAGACGCGTCTATATATCCTTCGCGAACAGCTTTATAAAGAGAGTACATAAACATGGCTGAACACGTTGCCTCCAGATAGTTCCCTTCTTCTCCGCTACGATCAAGCACCTGGTACCAAAGTCCTGTCGCCGGATCCTGTATACGTTTCAGCTGTGTTGCAATATTATTCAGTATAATCAGTACCGAATCACGTCCCGGTTCACTTTTAGGTATAAAATCCAACGCATCGACGATGGCCATGGCATACCATCCCATGGCACGTCCCCATGCATGCTTTGACTGTCCGGTTATACTATCGGCCCAAAACATCTGTTTGCTGACATCACACGCGTGACGATAAAGTCCGGTTGCCGGATCATATGTATGACGGGCCACAATAATAAACTGATTGAGGATATCTTTAAAATCATCCGAACGGTTATATCTTTTTGCATATTCAGCCATAAAAGGAGCAGCCATATAAAGCCCATCAAGCCACATCTGGTGAGGATATACCTTCTTATGCCAGAAACCGCCGTCTTCATTACGCGGATGCGTATCCATCTGGCTGCGTAAAAGGTCTATCGCCTTCTTATATTTTTCGTCTTTTGTATATTCATAAATATAAAACAGCATTTTCCCTGTATTCAGTCGATCAATATTATATTCTTCCGGTTTATAGGTCTTTATTGATCCGTCAGCATTTATCATCGTATCGGCATATGATACGGCATAATCCCTGTATTTTTCATTGTCTGTCACTTCATAGAGGTTAAGAAACGCCTGAAGTTCGACACCATGACAATAATCCCACTTCAATGTTTTTTGAAAATCAAGTTGCCATGACTCCGGACAACGCACCATTTCTGAGTCGGCAATACGAACAGCATAAGAAATATTTTCCGATAATTCCGGCTTTCCGGGGTTACAGGCAATCACTAATAAACCACCCGTCAAAGCTGCCAAAATATGTTTTAAAGTTTTCATCTCTACAAAAATTAAATTTTAACACTCAAGTAACTTTATTTCGTGATCCTGAACCAGTCTACTTCTGTCCAGCCACCATCGTTGATCACCATATCCGGACGGGTACAGAATGTACCGACTTTGGCGCCGATCCATTTTCCTTCACGAGCCTGAAACGGCGATCCGAACGTGGTGAATTTTTTATTATCCGTGCTATAGCTGAAGACACATTTTGCCTGTTTATCGAACGATACGCGCAAATAGATTGTCGCATCACTCAATGTTGTTTCGGCTTTAACGACTTCATTCTTGCCCTTGTCGGCATCTTTACACTCAACTTGCGACAGAACAAATCCGTTTGCCGTATTTTCAACGATCAGTGCTCCGTAATCAAGTCCCATTACAACCAATCCCGTACGCTCTCCTTTGTATTGAGGACTTGGGCGGAAAGTCATTTTTATCGTTGCCGTGAAAGAAGGCGCGGGCGTTTTCTGCAGCAAAAGATTCGGTACGTCCCACAAACTCTTATAATCCGGCACGACAGGATAGGAATATAGTTTTATACGGCTGTTGG
>JAITVS010000133.1 GCA_031285685.1 Tannerella sp. | reverse complement strand
TTTGAACTCTAATGTACAAAATTGTGCCCAAAGCACGGACGTGAAGGCAGAAAATCAGCAGCGGACTTGACTCTTTTTATCTTGCCGGTGTAAAATCTCGGTGATTTTATCTAAATTTGTGAATGCAAATAAAAATTCATTTATGCTTTTACAACTTGCTTTTGTCTTACTTGCTATCATCATCGGAGCCCGTTTCGGAGGTATAGGACTTGGTGTATTAGGAGGATTAGGACTTGCCATTCTCACTTTCGGATTCGGTTTACAACCAACAGCGCCACCCATTGATGTTATGCTGATGATCGTTTCGGTTATTGCTGCCGCAAGTTGCATGCAAGCTGCCGGAGGACTGGACCTGATGGTAAAATGGGCAGAAAAGCTGCTTCGGAAACATCCTCAACGCATAACCATTTTAAGCCCTGTCATTACCTATTTATTTACATTTCTTGCAGGAACGGGCCATGTGGCCTATTCTGTCTTACCCGTGATTGCAGAAGTTGCAGCCGAGACAAAGATACGTCCCGAACGACCGTTAGGCATTGCAGTCATCGCCTCGCAGCAAGCTATTACGGCAAGTCCGATCTCTGCAGCGACAGTCGCTTTATTAAGCATGCTCGAGGGCTTTAAGATTTCACTGCTCGATATACTGATGATCTCTATTCCCTGTACTTTTATCGGTGTAATGGCCGGAGCATTTTATTCGTTGCATGTAGGTAAAGAATTGGACGATGATCCGGAATATCAGCGCAGACTTGCTTCCGGAAAATTAGCAACGACACGTTATCAAACCGCAGACGTGAAAGACCACAGAAAAGCACTGTTATCCGTTATTATTTTTGTTCTGGCTACTGTAGGAATTATCCTGTTCGGATCAATTGCCGGTCTTCGCCCTCAATTTATAACCGGTGAAGGGACAATCCGGATGGAAATGTCCCATATCATTGAAATCCTTATGTTGACGGCAGCAGCAATTATCCTGATTACCACCCGTACAGACGGCATCAAGGCAACACAAGGTTCGGTATTTCCCGCCGGAATGCAAGCCGTTATTGCCATCTTTGGAATCGCATGGATGGGGGATACATTCATTTCAGGCAATATGACAGAGTTAAAAGGCGCGATTGAGGAAACTGTCAAAACAATGCCCTGGCTATTCGGTTTGGCCCTGTTTGTCATGTCGGTATTACTGTTCAGCCAGGCAGCGACAATACGGGCGATGTTACCTTTAGGTATTGCCTTGGGAATATCGCCTTATACACTGATCGCACTGTTTCCCGCCGTAAACGGTTATTTCTTCATACCCAATTATCCGACTGTAGTAGCAGCCATTAATTTCGATCGTACAGGTACTACCCACATCGGCAAATACCTGCTAAATCATTCCTTCATGATACCCGGCCTGATCGCCACCATTACATCCGTAAGCCTGGGACTATTGCTGGTCTGGCTGTTTTAAAATGGACCTTTGTCAGTTTTGCAACCGATTAAAAATCCCGTTCAATTTGTGTAGCGGTAATTATTTTGGAAACCAACGTTTCAAAACTTACAGTAGTAGTTGCTATTTTTTTTAAAACAGGCAATAACGTCTTCACGTCTGCACTTTTGTCTATTATAATATATTCAATAGCATTCAGATCCAACTTCATCCTTTCATTTTTCTGAATAGCTTGTGACATGGAACGAATCGCTTTCTGACCAAAAAATATCTCAACCTGGCCGGGAGCCGCAATATATCTCCACTCCCGCTCATCATAAAATTTCTTTCTTTTGTCCCGGCCTTCAAGACTATACCTTTGATATCCGATAAATTGTTTTAAATAGGGAATCAGGTTTCTCAGTTCGTTCTCCGTATGACTCTTTTGTTTTACAAGATTCCGCACCATAGGATTTTCGCTGGTTACATACCAAACCGGCTTAACGCCTAATTCTCTGGCATAAGATCGTTTCAATCCGATACCATATCTTCCATACCAATCGAAATGTTCTTTTATAAGACTTAGAGGAATATCACAAAAACAAGCCATGGGAGCCCGGTATTTATTTTTACCGAAAGGAAGCTTTTCTTCCGTATTATGGCAATAAATACCTTCTGTAAGATTATCAATGAGATAATCAATACTGTCTGTAAAATTAAATAATGTTTCCGAACTTATACGTGCCATATCATTGCCTCCATAAAAAATTATAGTTCAAGATTTTTTCTATTTTCTTTAGTATCCGGATCAATATGCCACAAAATCACTTTGCGAATCCGATTAAACGATCAATTTTATATATCGCTTCATCAGGTAATTCTTCGAGAGTTTTGATATGGTCTGTATTTGTTTTCCAGAAAAATTTCGGTTTCCGGGCATTTTTAAAAAGTAGCTCACCATGATAAAGTGATACAATCTTATCTGTTGCACTATGAATGATCAATTTGGGAATATTTATGATGTCCTGAATATCCCTCTCTGCAATATAATATTGATTAAAAGCACCTTCAGCTCTTTTCATGCTGTTACGGACAAATTCTCCGGGCATAAAATCCATTGCCAGATTTTGCGCGGAACTCAGACTACCATCAAGAATAAAAGCATCAATATCTTCTTGGCGATCGCTTACCAGTTTAGTCGCAATTTGTCCTCCCAAAGACATTCCATATACAATCATTTTCAGCGAATCGTGTTGAACCAAAGATATGAAATCATCAAAAGCCGCATTAGTATCCTCCAATACACCTTTATATTCCGGTTTTCCGGTTGATCTTCCATATCCTCTCCAATCAACCACGTATACATTATAGTTTCCGGATACCAATGTTTGTATCATATTTTTGTAAGTAGATACATTTCCTCCGTTTCCATGAACGAAAAAAACATTGGCTTTAGGAGATTGGCTTTTGAAGTAATAAGTATAAATCGTGATGCCTTTTTCCACGTCAATTGACCTTTCTTCATACAGGAGATCACCCATACCTTCTATTTTACGACTCGGTTTATAAAACATTCTCGATTCATTATAGGCAGCTCTTCCAATTCCGGATGTAACACTTTCAAGTCCGACAACTGTCCCATTCGCACCATGCTTGGCCCCCAACAATGCTCCTTCACCACCTATAGTTATCCCGCGGGCCGCACTTTCTCCTCCGATTTTCATTCCGCGTGCTGCTGAGATAGCCCCTGTACTGATACCACGAGCCGCATATTTACTTACTCTGTCAAAAACACTCCGGTTGCAAATATCGAAACCAAACCATTCGGTATATAACACACCTTCAACATTCGTTTTCGCTATAATATACGGTTGCTTACGAATATGGATTACTTCAAACCGGACATATCCTTCGGGAATATATGTTATCGTATTATTTATAATTAGAGCCTTTTGGTCATCATCCACATCAATTGTTATATCCTCAAAATAAGAATCAAACAGAACCGTATTTGTACGATATGCGGATGTATCAGGTTGAAATAAGAAACCGTCTTCGCATACGATATTATTTATGTTAAATGGTTCAGACGGATTCAATGGTATTTCATGGATTCCATCAATATTAGACAATATCATATCAGTAGTCAATTCAGCCCCATTTTTGAAAAACAGTTGTGGTTCAACACATTTCATTCCCTTTCCAAGAAAATGAATATGCGAAATACCCAGCACGCTTTTACTGAAATAATCATAATTCCCTCCTCTGATAATGTATACTGTATCAACATTTCCGGAAGACGAATCTAGCATTCTAACAGCTTCTCGCCCATACATGAATATATTTATGAAAAACAATATACATATTATTACAAAGATAGATCTCAGCTTCATCTGAATAATATAATTTAATTTTTTCAACATTATTACCCCTAAAAAGTAGTAAACAAACAATAAATGCCAGGGACAAAAATAGATATTTTTTTATTGAATACAATGGTTTAAAACATAACATCTCCGACGAAAAGAATCAATGAGTGATAGATAGATTCGGAATGAACGTTAAGGAGATTTACCTTTTTCTTTCTTCTTGTTACCTACATAGACAGGGGGAGATACACCAAACTCGGTTTTGAAACAGTGGCTGAAATAAAGCGGGTCGTTGAAACCTACCTAATAGGATCCAGTGAAGGCGTGCTTAATGGAGAGATAGACTTTTTGAACATTGTAAGCCCCCGTTAAAGTACCCGTTGTAGTGTTATCATAAAGTCCTTTCCTTTGCTCTCAAAAAAGCTATGAGACGTATAATGAGCAAAGAAGAATTCCTGGCCATCCTTGATCGCCAG
>JAITVS010000113.1 GCA_031285685.1 Tannerella sp. | reverse complement strand
AAGAAAAAAGACCTACATTTTACTGTAAGTCTTTGATTTTCAAGTGGGCGTTGACGGATTCGAACCGCCGACCCTCTGCTTGTAAGGCAGATGCTCTGAACCAGCTGAGCTAAACGCCCGAAATATATTGAACTCTGAAGTCCTTGTTATGTCCCCTCTCTTGTAAGACGGTGCAAAGATACTGCTTAATTTTTTATCTCCAAATTTTTTTTGAAGAAAAAAACTTTTTTTTTCTGGTTACCTGTTTTTATATATAAATGTATTATCTTTGCAGTCTGCTTAAGGCATCAACAATTATGGAGCTTTCGACATTAACTGCAATTTCCCCGATAGACGGACGATACAGAGACAAAGTGGACAACCTTGCCGGATACTTCTCCGAATGGGCATTAGTACAATACCGTGTTCGCGTAGAAATAGAATATTTCATATTTCTTTGCGAACAGATTCCACTACTGAAATCTCTTGACATTGAAAATACAAAAGAAAACCTCAGGGATATCTACCGAAATTTTACTGTTGAGAATGCTGCACGTGTCAAAGAAATCGAAAGTGTAACCAATCATGACGTGAAAGCGGTCGAATATTTTATTAAAGAACGTTTCGATGCGTTGTCACTACAGGAATACAAAGAATTTATCCATTTCGGATTGACATCCCAGGATATAAATAATACTGCTGTACCTTTGTCGATAAAGGAAGCGTTGGATGAGGTATATTATCCGGGAATCGAATCCGTAATTGATATACTGAAAAAATATGCAGAAGAATGGAAGGACATTCCGATGCTGGCGAAGACTCACGGACAACCCGCCTCTCCTACCCGGCTAGGCAAAGAAATTATGGTATTCGTATATCGCCTGGAACAACAACTGAAACTATTGAGAACGACTCCAATGTCTGCTAAATTCGGTGGTGCAACTGGTAATTTCAATGCACATAAAGTTGCCTTCCCTCAATACGACTGGCGCATGATGGGCAATCTATTTGTCAAAGAACATCTGGGATTGGAGCGCGAAGAATGGACGACACAAATATCCAACTATGACAACCTGGCAGCCTTATTCGACGGATTAAGTCGCATAAATACTATATTCGTAGATCTATGCCGCGATTTCTGGCAGTATATTTCAATGGAGTATTTCAAACAGAAAATAAAGGCAGGCGAAGTGGGTTCGTCAGCAATGCCGCACAAGGTTAATCCTATTGATTTTGAAAATGCGGAAGGCAATCTTGGCATCGCCAATGCCATATTGATGCACTTGAGCACAAAATTACCGATATCCCGTCAGCAAAGAGATTTGACGGATTCTACCGTATTACGTAATGTTGGCGTACCTTTAGCTCATATAGAGATTGCATTCAAAAGCATAACAAAAGGATTAAATAAGTTATTATTAAACCAAAATGCGATTACGAATGAGTTAAATAATCATTGGGCAGTTGTAGCTGAAGCTATTCAAACGATTCTACGCCGCGAAAACTACCCGAAACCATATGAAACGCTAAAGGAATTAACTCGTGTGAACGATGTAGTTACGGAAGAATCAATACATACATTTATTGATTCTTTAAACTTAAGCGAAACGATTAAAAATGAATTAAAAGCGGTAACGCCGCTAAATTATGTAGGTATCTAAAAACAAACAAAACAGGTATATTAAATTTAAAAGCAATCGTGAGATTGCCAGTATAAACTCAACAAATTAAAGTAAACATGGATTCAATTGAAAAGAAAGACACATCCGCAGAAGACAACGGACAAAATGACGATGCAGGTAAAGTAAAAGGTAAACGTCTACGCATAAAAGACACGCGTAAAGTAGATTATAATCGCGCTTCGCCGGAAAGCCGCCCTTATCAGCCTTTGTATGGACAAACAAGACAATCTACCCAACAACGTCCGTATTCACAGGATGGAGAGGAGAGCACGTATCGCCGTCAGCGTACAGACGATAGTAATCAGGAAAACCGGTTCAAGTCCGAAGATGGAGGCGGATATCAACGTCGCAGCTATAACCAAGGCAATGAACAAGGTGGCTATCAACAAAGAAGCTATGGCAATCAGGGAGGTTATCAACAACGCAGAAGCTATGACAACAATCAGGAAGGCGGATATCAACAAAGGAGAAGCTATGACAACAATCAGGGCGGAGGATACCAGCAACGCAGAAGTTACGACAACAACCAGGAGGGCGGATATCAGCAACGAAGAAGTTATGATAACAACCAGGGTTCCAACAGACAAGGAGGTTATCAGCAAAGAGGATATAATCAGGGCGGAGGATATAACCAAGGTGGCGGTTATAACCAAAGAGGAGGATACAATCAGGGTGGTTACCAGCAAAGAAGACCCGGAGGTGGCTCGAACATGCGCAGGCCGCAACAAGGTGGACATAGTAATTTTTCGAGGCCAAGCTTCCCAAGACCAATTAAATATCAGGAAGTTGTCACCGATCCTACCGCTCCGATACGCTTAAATAAATATCTGGCAAATGCCGGGGTTTGCTCACGCCGCGAAGCGGATGAGTTCATACAGGCCGGTGCCGTGAAAGTAAACGGAGAAGTTGTAACTGAACTCGGAACAAAAATAACACGCGCAGATAAAGTGACATTCCATGACCAGCCGGTACAAATAGAAAGCAAAGTATATATTTTGCTAAATAAACCGAAAAACTGCGTGACAACATCCGATGATCCTCAAAACAGGCAAACGGTAATGGATCTGGTAAAGAACGCCTGTCAGGAACGTATCTACCCGGTAGGCCGTCTGGACCGCAACACAACCGGGGTTCTGCTGCTCACCAACGATGGCGAAATGGCAGCAAAACTGACTCATCCGTCATACAAAAAGAAAAAGATCTACCATGTATGGCTCGATCACGAAGTGGCTGTGGAAGATATGGAAAAATTAGCCAATGGTATTGAACTGGAAGACGGTGAGATACATGCCGATGCGATAAGCTATGCCAATGAAGAAGACAGAAGCCAGGTCGGTATTGAAATCCACTCGGGTAAAAACAGGATCGTCCGCCGCATGTTTGAAATGCTGGGTTACCATGTAACCAGACTTGACCGGGTATATTTCGCAGGACTGACCAAAAGAAACCTCGGACGCGGAAGATGGCGTTACCTTACAGAACAGGAAGTAAACTCCCTTCGTATGGGCGCTTATGAATAATTGATTCTTTCTACTTAATATTAATGTAATCATGGCAAGAATAAAAATAACAGATGTATTGAAAATGGAGTCGTACGGCACGGACATAAATGTCAAAGGCTGGGTACGTACGCATAGAGGAAGTAAACAGGTTGCATTTATCGCAATGAACGACGGTTCGACGATAAACAATATTCAGATTGTTGCCGATATCGATAATACAGGAGAAGAAATTTTAAAACATGTGACAACCGGAGCATGTATCAGTGTAACTGGAAAGCTTGTCCAATCGCAGGGTAAAGGACAGAATGTCGAAATTCAGGCAGACCGGATAGAAATCCTCGGAACAGCAGATCCGAATACGTATCCGTTGCAAAAGAAAGGACATTCGATGGAGTTTCTACGTGAAATTGCACATCTGCGTCCGCGTACAAACACATTCGGAGCTATTTTCCGCATACGTCACAATATGGCGATAGCGATTCATAAATTTTTCCATGACCGCGGATTTTTCTATTTTCATGCACCGATCATCACGGCTTCCGATTGTGAAGGAGCCGGACAGATGTTTCAGGTAACAACCATGAATCTTTACGACCTGAAAAAAGATGACCAGGGTACGATTTTGTATGATGATGACTTTTTCGGCAAACAAGCCAGCCTGACCGTATCAGGACAGCTGGAAGGTGAACTGGCAGCGATGGGCTTAGGGGCGATTTACACATTCGGCCCTACATTCCGCGCGGAAAACTCAAATACACCGCGCCATCTGGCTGAATTCTGGATGATCGAACCGGAAGTCGCATTCAATGAGATAAAGGAAAACATGGATCTCGCTGAAGAATTCATCAAATATTGTGTGCAATGGGCATTGGACAACTGCCGGGATGATATTCAATTCCTGAACGACATGTTCGATAAAGAACTGATCGGTCGTCTGGAAGGGGTTTTGAAAAATGATTTCGTTCGATTGCCGTACACGGAAGGTGTCAAAATCCTTGAAGAAGCCGTAGCCAAAGGGCAGAAGTTCGAATTCCCGATATACTGGGGGGCCGATCTTGCATCCGAACATGAACGTTATCTTGTTGAAAATCATTTTAAACGCCCGGTTATCTTAACCGATTACCCGAAAGAAATAAAGGCGTTTTACATGAAGCAAAACGATGATGGCAAAACCGTACGCGCAATGGACGTTTTGTTCCCGAAAATCGGTGAAATAATCGGCGGCTCGGAACGTGAATCTGATTATGACAAACTCCTGACCCGCATTAAAGAAATGAAAGTCCCGATGAAAGACATGTGGTGGTATCTGGATACCCGTAAATTCGGAACATGTCCGCATGCAGGATTCGGATTAGGATTTGAACGATTGCTATTGTTCGTTACAGGCATGACCAATATCCGTGATGTTATACCATTCCCGCGGACACCGAACAACGCAGAGTTTTAAAAACAAAAAACCAGATAAGGCCATCAATATTTTTTATGAGTTTCAGACAACCTTAATATAAAAATAAAAATCGTATGAAAAAAGGAATGATTTGGGGAATGCTATTGTTTTTTCTCCTATGTACGGCAGGATGCAGTAAAGATGACGACGATCCGAAAGAAGCAGAGATTCAGGTCGGAGACGTGTTGCCTAACTTCTCGGTCGATTTGAAAAGTGGTGAAACGATCACTAATCAGTCTTTAAAAGGAAAAATATCCGTCATTTATTTTTTCTCGACAACGTGTAAGGACTGTATAAATCAATTCCCGATAATGGATCGTATCTATAATGAATATAAAGAGAATCCTTATTTCACTCTTGTGGGAATAAGCCGGGAGGAAGGTGCGTCCATGGTAGACAAATTCTTCGAAGACAACGATTATACACTTCCCTATTCGGCACAGGAAACAAGGGATGTTTATAACCTTTTTGCCTCGAAAATCGTACCGCGTATCTATATATCGGATTCAGATGGGATAGTAAAAAATATATTTATAGATAAGCCCCTTGCCAGCTACGAAGAACTGATAGAAATATTAGACAGCCTTCTGGAAGAACTCTGCTGCAAAAGTTAATATTAAATATTGTCCACTACAGTCCGGATTAAGAATAATAGAACAATAAAATCAGGATGATCAGGTGGAAGGAGACAGACTGGCTGTCAATGTCAGGGCTCCAAACAACGAAGAGGGTGAATTGTCTCGCCCTTTTTTTATGCATCGTCCGGAATAATACAGAAACAAATACATTTTTGTATTCGTATGTTTCCGGTCAACTATTTTGCATTATTGGCCTCTGCACAACACCCTTTTCCGGTGTTTGGAATGAATGTATAAATAAATGAGACAATATTTCAAGCAATTCAAGCGAAAACCACTTAGTTTTGTGTATTAAAAATATGCTAACAATTAAAGATAATGACTATGAAGCTTAAAAAAGAACTACTTTACCTAACACTACTCTCTGCTATTTTTATTTCAGCATGCACGACATCGAACGGCATTGTCGAAGATGATTTTTCTTTTGCATCCAAACAACTGAACTTCGCATTCACGGAAATTGAGAAAACGAAAGCCAATTTCAACGAAAAGCAAAAAGAAGCCATGCTGGTAAGCCCGCGCAATGTGGAACCGGACGGTTCGTTGAGAATGGTTGCATCCAGAGACTGGACCAGCGGTTTTTTCCCCGGAGAGTTATGGTATATGTATGAATACACACAGGATGAATACTGGAAACAGAAAGCCGAAGAGTTCACCCGCCCGATCGAACGTGAAAAGACGAACGGGGGCACACATGATATGGGTTTCAAAGTTTATTGTAGTTTCGGGAATGGCTATCGTCTCACAAACAATGAGCAGTATAAGAAAGTTATGCTGGAAGCCGCCCAAACATTAACGACCCGGTACAAGGAGAACGTAGGTTGTATCCGTTCATGGGACCATAACCGGGATAAATGGCAATGTCCGGTGATTATAGATAACATGATGAATCTGGAACTATTATTCTGGGCTTTCAAAGAAAGCGGCGATTCGACCTTCTATCAGATCGCGGTTAACCATGCAAAGACCACGATGAAAAATCACTTCCGCCCGGATAACAGCTCTTTTCACGTAATAGATTACGATACCATAACCGGAGAGATTTTACATAAGCATACACATCAGGGATATTCGCACGAATCGGCATGGGCAAGAGGACAGGCATGGGGTCTATACGGCTATACAATGTCTTACCGTGAGACCCGTATACCGGACTTCCTCGA
>JAITVS010000043.1 GCA_031285685.1 Tannerella sp. | reverse complement strand
ATTTACCTTTTTCCGGAACGGGTATTCCTTGAAAAACAAAAAACACGTGGGGTATCTGGAGCATTATTCCGGCCCCAACACCTGTCTTGTTATCCGCGCCGTCCCCCCCCCCCCCCCCCGGTGGCGCATATATTCCAATACCCTGAGAGCTGACTCCACGATATCATGCGACTTTTCTCCGTGTATATGAACAATCATACCGACACCACACGCGTCGTGTTCGTAATCCGGTGCGTACAATCCTTTGCGTTTTGTCAAAATATTCTTTTTGTTCTTCATTTGATTGTCTTTATGTTGTTTTTATCTTTATGAAAATATCATAATGTCTTGCAAATCTATGTATATAATTACATTTTGTATTTGTTGGAGATGGATATTTCTTATATACGAATCATGGGCTGATAAATTTTGACTTTTAATGCTATTTATGTAATATATTATAGTTTTATGGATTGTTTTTGTTTCTATTTGTTGTCTTGCGTCGTTTTGTCGGTATAGTTTCGGAATATTTCAGGTATATGATAAGTGGATGGACTATTGATGTAAAGTCTTTTAATTCAACTAAAAAAATCAAAAGTTGTTGTGTGTTTGAAAAAAAGTATTATCTTTGCAACGACCTCAATTAGGACTTAAATAGAGCATGGGAAAAGAAAAACCTAAAGTGCAATCCATATTGGAATCTGTATTTATCAGTGCGATTGATAAATTGTCAAAGGCCGATGCAGGACGTCTTGTCGGTGAGTTATATATACAACTGGATATGTCGACCGGTGAAATACAGGTTTACGATGATCAGGAAATTTTGCTGGAGAAAAATATCATATTCGATTGGGCGGATCGTTCGGAGAAGGGTCTGCGTTCGTACAAACAGCCGGTTCATTTTATTCGCGTCGCTCTCGCAGGGTTAAAATCGAAAAAAGTATTTGATAACCCTGTTTTCATGCGGCCTTTGACGATTCTTCTCGTCGATGATAATTTTAATGAAATAGAAATGATTTATATGCTGGAAGATGTTGATGCCGTATCAGAAGGAAGGTTGATGAAAAATCTGGAACACGAACTTCAAATTTTTTCAAAAAAACTTTTTGCGGATATGGAATAAATATTAACTTTGCGTGGTTAAAAGCCTTTTTTAGGTCAATTTGCAATGAAATAGACTGGTAATTAGGTATTAACCGTAAAGCGTAATATTCTTGGTTCAGTATTTGAAATCATAAATCCTGAATCCGGAATTTTGAATCATGCGGATTCTATCTTGTTGTCCTGATATTGGGAAATAAGTGATGTGCGCATAATAAAATGCCGAAATGGCTCAGTTGGTAGAGCAATTCATTCGTAATGAATAGGTCCCCGGTTCGAGTCCGGGTTTCGGCTCATAAGGATAAGAAAAATGCAATATATATAATGTACGCATGTACATTTAATGATATAGTAATAAATGATAATAGACAAAAGTTAATCTGATAAAGGATTTGTTATCTAAAGTTGAGGTTTCGTACTGAAAAGTCGGCATTTGGATAATAAATCATTGTCTGTTGAAAAAAAAATACGCGATTCTGATGTGTTATAGGGAATGAATGTGTATTTTTGTTGCGATGTATTATAGTTTGTAGTGGACTGTAGTAAAAAAAAGAATAAGAGATTAAATTAAATAAATTTTTAGTACTAATTTAAATTAAATTATTATGAACAGAAAGATTTTTACTTTATTAGCATCTGCACTAATGCTGTTTTCGACAGCGTTTTACGCAAGTGCTAGGAGCGTCGCTGATAAGAGCGTCGGCGCTCTGGTGAAAACACTCCCTACTGGTCTGTCACAGGGGATGTATCACATTCAGGTTGACTCCATTTGTTTGACCGACACGGTGACCGGTTCTGCAAGGTGGTATCCTGTTACTTATGATGGTGCCCCGAATGGAGCGGCAGATTATTTTGAATATACCGGATATAATTCACCGAACCCGGGACTTAATTATGCTCTCGTCAATCGTGGTACTGGTGTTTCTGATGCTGATACACTTGTGTTGTCAATTACAGAAGGAGGCCAGGTTGTGATGGTCAGCGCTCCTGATTTAAGAAATGCAATGAGAAATGACGATGCAGGTTTAACCGACTTGCAGGCTACCATGTGGTGTACAAATGTGGTGAAAGATCCCAGTTCGGGTCAATGGCCAACTTTCCATTTTACAAACAAGATCTATAATAAGGATCTGGATTATGCAAAAGAAGGTGTGACTACATTAGTCAGCGAAAGAGGATGGATGTATTCGAATGCTTATGAATATGAGCAGTTGAATAGTAAACAGCCGCTTTATCGTCACAATGAAAAAGATCTTTCAAAAGGATTATATACGGTTATTACTGCTGAATTAAATGCAGCAGGAAGGCCTACCGGAAAGCTTTATACGAAAAATGTGCCTATTGATGAGTTTGTTGCGGATACTGTAGTTGGTATGCTTAAACTTTCAATAATGAAAATTTCTCCGTTTGTATTGAATGCGAAAGATTTTAATACACAGTTGTATAATACGGATGGCACTACTTTGGCTCAGTTGACATTTGATCCGGTTCCTACACAGGATAATTTGTTCGGTTACAAATTGAAAGCGCAAGAAACTACTACTAATGATGCGAAATTGGGTTATTTGAATGTAGAGGCATTTGATGAGAATGGTAAATCCCTTGGTTTTATCCGTAACAGTAATCAGTCCAAAACCGACGATCCGGACAAATATAACAATAAATTCGGTACTGAGTATCTGAATATAACAGCGGGGAAACTTGGAACAAGTGATGTGGGGACTGCTAAAGGTAGCGGTTACAACTATAGTTATCGTTTTGTATATTTCCCATCGGAAGACAGTCTTGTTATAAATGCTTATCATGTAAAACATGATGGACATAATATGTATGGAGATGCATTCTATACGGACAATGACGACTATATTTCGGATGGATTGACTCCTTATTATTACGGTTTGTATTATAATGATATGCATTATGCTTTGATTGTACGTCTTCAGGATTTAACCGGCTATGATGGTGTCAGCAGTCTGATGACAATCGCATCACATCCTTCTAACGTACGTATTTACTTCGGTATAAACAGTTGCGAAGAAATGTTGTTTGATGCATGGCAGCCTGCAAAAGGTGTTTATACAATCTGGGATTCAAGAGGCAGATGTTTAGGTGTCCGTATCTATAACGGTAGCTATACACCTCAGTGGATGGAACTTTACGAAGGAGAATGTCCGGATCGTATACCTGCTTACCAGTGGGTGATTGAGCCGGCGGAAAATTCACCCTGGCGTGTTAATATTGTGAACCGTGAGTTAGGTAACCTGGCACCAGAAGCTGTAAATGATCTGGTTAATATGAAAAATGTCCTGGTTTATAGAGATAAGTCTCAGATTTTTAAACAGCAGAGCCAGTTTGAATATAGCCCGATTATTCCGCAATATTCAGAGGGTAACAAATATGAGCCGATAACACAAGGTTGGGTTACGGGACAATATTTGCCGTGTATTGACTTAAATGTAAGTGATAATTGCGGAACAAGTACAGGAGGTAAAAGCGGTTTCAGACCGGTAATCAATGAGTTCCTGACAGATACATTCCTTGGATACAAACACTTCTATGTAGATAAAAATACTTCAAGCGTCAGCTATGGTAAGTCGGAAGACAGTGAAAAAGGTAAAGGTATGGACTACAATGCCTATGCGTTTAATTACCTGCACAATTATACTGAAGATGGATATATTAACCTTAAGGAAAACTATACGGATTCTTTGTTGTTCGTTGATACAAAGTCAGGTAATAAAACAGGCTTCCAGTTTATGCTGGGAACATACCTCCGTTCACACCAGTATGAAGAGGAAGTATTCGGATACCCGAGGGGTAAGGATGATGACAAAACCTGGAAAAATCTTGTTATCAAGGATGAGGCTCCTTATTACAACCCGAACTATATACAGTTAGGAGTTCCTACTTTGAAACGTTATTATTATGAAATGAAAGTGGCTGACTTCTATGAATACAGGGATGGCCTTGCTGAACAATTTGTCGTATTGAAGGGAGCGAAAGCCGATAATTCGGATGCTCTGAATGGCACGAAATATGGAGTTGCCGACGTATGGGCGGATAAAGATCCGTTTAAATTTGCAAATGTTTACCTGCGTGAGTCATTATTCCTGCCGAGAGAACAGTCAGTGAACGAAGAAAGAAGTCCGCAGGATCCGTCACGTCGTATATTCTATGTGCTGTTAGACCGCGTTGAAGCAGAACAGATGGAAAAACTGACAAGAGATTTCGGTTTCGAAGTTTCCGATACATTGATGGGAGAAGACGGTACATCTAAATATAGTCTTGTACAAGTTGGTGTTGATAATAAGGACGGATGGATAAAAGCATTTGGTAAAACAGGAAGTTCAAGAGTCTTTTCTCCTTTTGCTTTGGAAAATAAGAACTATCCGTTGTACAGAAGATTACGCAGCACAAGAGACGATAACGCAAATGAAGAGGGTGACGGAATTAATCAGGATGCGCCTTGTCAGTTGGATGCTCCGAAGACATTACGTGTTTTCAGAAGTAAGGAGCCTGCTGATTACCTGTTTGAAGATGCTGTAGGCGATCATACTTACGGTTATGGAATCAACTTCCTGGGAGTGGCTAATAGCGCCGAATATCCGGAAAAATATTCTGCCGACGGACAGGTTCGGTATAATTATCATATGTTTATTGATACGGCTTATATCAATCGTGGAACAGGATGGATTAAACCTCAGTATATGTTTGCAGTCGGTCAGGAAGTATTTGCAGGTGCAATCATTCCGGGTACTGATGCCTGCGGTGATCCTATGAGTAAAGAACTGATTCCTTATGTAGCAGGCCGTTATCTGGTTAATGCAACAGACTCTGCACGTGTATTAGGTAGTGACGGTTCAGATGTTGAACCTCGTGATACGAGATATATATTTGATACAAATTGGGATCGTCTGGCTTTTGTCCCGGCAATTCATACGGGTGACCGTCTGTATATTATCAGCGAACTTCTGAAATGTGGCATTAAAGAAAGTGAATGGACCTATACAGGTGAAGACGGTAAGAAATATGTTGATGGTTTGGCCCTGAGAGACCTGGCTGATAATGACAGCAGACTTGCCGGTAAGGAACGTAAGCCGGAAAACAGTTCGATGTATGGTGCATATTATGATTTCGGTACATGGAACAACTATCATAACGATGTATGCTTCTCATTACGTTTCACTCATTCTGACGTAGAGAATCCGGATGAAAACGGTGAAGATCCTGTATATACAAACCATGACAAACGTTTCTTCATCGAATCTGAGACTACAAACCGTACACCATACGGAAACAGAAAGATTGCTCCGGTACAGGGAGGATGGATTAAACTTCAGAACTGGGTGCCTGTATTGAGCCGTATGTCTTATGAGGATGCAATGGGTCAGGCGGAACAATTCAATGTGGAATTGCCTACCGCTTGGCAGGATGGTGAAGCTACTCCTAATGATAATTTAACGGGAAAAGTGAGTGTTATTGCAGGCGAAGGTAGCATATCTGTTTTGAATGCAGCCGGAAAACAGGTCGTAATATCCAATATGCTGGGCCAGACAATCGTTAATAAAGCATTAGTTGGAAACAATGAAACAGTTTCCGTATCCAAAGGTCTTGTAATTGTAACTGTTGAAGGTGAAAAAGCTGTTAAGGTAATTATTAAATAAAAACAGATAAAGGAAACTCATTCCCTCATTTTGATAAGCGAGCCTGAAATGGTTTGCTTATCAGGAGGGGGGGATAGATAAAAAAGGAAATTATTAAATAATAAAATTATATGATTATGAACAAAAAGATTTTCACTCTGTTAGTGGGAGCAGGCTTGCTTGTTGGCTCCTCGATTACAGTGAATGCCCAAAGACAAAAACCCTATTCGGATAAGAATAGTTGGTCTGTTAGACATCAACAGACGAACTTTAATGATATCCTGACGGCTGACACTGTTAAAAAATTAGCTCCGGCTCCTTCGCCTTCTCTGCCTTTTCCGTCTTATAAGGATTATTATTATCTGCTTAGTGTTACCGACTTGGCGAATCCGAATGGTACTGTGGCGACCCAATTTGCAACCAAATTGGGAAATTATCCTGCATCTATCGATCAATCGTATGTTATGTTTGTTGATGAGATGAGTAGTACGCCGGGAAGTGAAGTTATGAATCTGCGTATTGAAAACCTGGCTGATCTGGATTCTATTTATAATTATAACTATGAGAATCCTAATAATGCAAGTCGGTACTCATCTAAATTCGGCGCAATTCGTCGCGCTTCATGGTGTCTTGATTATCAGCAACTTGATGTTTTCGGTTCTAATATCGTTTTCGATTTCACAAACATGGAAACCGGCCGTACGCTGGAAGCTCCTATTATTTATGATGACGTAAATCATACAAAGTGGAGTCTTGACGGATTTGGAAACAAAGTTTATAATGGCCCGATTAATACTTATGATCCGGACCTGATCGTAAACGGATGGCATTTTTCACAGACTTATATCTCTACCCAGAATCTTCAGACAGGAATGCCTTTGTATTCTTATGTGACGACAGATACGGTAGCTGTATTGGTTTTAGAGGAAGATGCTTATGTAGATCCTAAAGCAGGAAATGATAAAATCGGTGGTTATACTGTAACGGTAAAACATGTTGCGGTTAATGACCTTATCAGGGATGCTGCAGGAAATGTACGCCTTGTAGGTAGTACTACTGATCCGAACCAGCCGATACGCAACGTTCTTCTTTTCACATTGAAGAAAGTGAACAAATTTGTATTGAATGCAGACGATTGGAATGTTATCAACACACAGATCTCTTTCAATCAGAATGCGACTATTGAGACAACTAATAAGGATAAGAAGAATATCTATACAAATCCGTTTACGGACAATCCATTATTTGCGGAAGAAGCTAACGACTCCTTGTATCACTATGGTTATATGCAGTTCAAGGCAGAGACCGGAACTTATCAGGGTTCTTACCTGTATGTTGATACAGCATGGGCTAACCAGGGAAATGACCAGTATCTTGCTTTTGCATGGAGTGAAAGACGTGATAGTACGCAGCAGGGTCTCGGTATTTCTCTTAATAGAATGCTTTGGGGTGATTCTTATACTACTTCTTATGCTATTTCACCGATGGCTAGGAGCCGCAAACCGGACTCTGTGTATTATTTTGATTATGCTGCAAATATAGCAACTCCGCCGTTATTTGCTCCTTATGGACAAGTTTACTGGCGTTTAGATAGTCTTGTATGGGCTGTTGCAAATTATCTTGTTAACAATACCAATTCAATGAGTTGGAGTGCTCCTTTAATTGATGCAACAGGAAATCTCGATTTGACGGCAACTTATTCAGGAGGGACTATTACTCCGGCATTAAATGATGTTTTGGGTAAGTCAACATTCGCAGAGGCTCGGGATTTATGGGAAGAAATTGTTGCTAACGCACTTCTTTTCGGTACGCCTACGTCGTTGTCGGCTACTGCTCCAGTGTCTTTGACTCTTAATAATGGTGGTACGGAGACTTTCATAGACTTTATTGGTGTTACAGTTGTATTAGGAGATGATTATGTTCAGCCACGTGCTGCAGGATATGACTGGAGCGCAGAATATGCATTGGATGCACTATATCATATTGACTCGGTTAATTTCATCTATGCATTCATGAAGGACTCTATCATGGAGAATCAGTCTAAGTTCCGTGTTGTTTATGACCCGTTTGCCGATAGTACATTTATCAATGTATATCAGACACGTGTAAGGCATCCTAACTATGCAGGCACACCTCAGAATGCTACATGGCCGTATTGGTGGGAAAATTCATTTGCTGTTGCAGATAACGGATTCCCGGTAGGACCTTTCCGTTTTACGAGACCTTCTGATGCTCATACTAATACGATGTATAATGGTATTCCATTTATAGATCCTACGGTTACTACGGTTACTACACCTATTGCCCAGGCTGCATGGAATTATTACACTAACCAGGTATTGCCGTTGACTACGTTTGGTAATAATGGTCTTAACAGATATTCAGATGAAACAATAGGAACACCTCCTTATGACTATGAAGGTCATGGTAAATCTCATAATGAATTTAATTTCCATTCATTCATGTATTTTTATCCGCAGTCAAAGTATCCGTATATGGATAAAGTAATGATTTCAACAGCGGATACTTGTCCGATATTCAATGAATATTATAGTCCGGCTGCACCAGCTGAGGCCAGTGTTTCTGCTCTTTCTCATATGTACAGATGGTCTTTGACGGGTTATGGTACCACTGGCGGTGGTGAACCGAAATACAGAGACTCATTGTTCTATGTGGATCTTCAGAATCTGGAAAGTGCATCGAAGACAATTGTTACATTGGATCAGTCTTATAAGAATGGTAAGTTGAATCTGGATACTCACATTAAGATTTCTTATGGTCCTAAATGTATTGAAGGTGAAGATAATGCAAAGGCTACTATTCCGAACGGATTGTACCTGATACGTAACTCATTGGGACAATACCTCAGTGTGCCGCTCTCGTCAGTAACAGACTCTGTATACTGGTCGAACCCGGAATCAAACGAGGACCTGACGAAGATCCCTTCTTACCAGTGGGCTATTATGAACACGCGTAATGTTGCACATTCTCCGTTCAGAATGGTGAACCGTGAGTTTGAGCGTGTAAACTTCCCTTATGTATATGTTTATGAGAACCAGACAGCTCCGTTCCAGATTGCAGGTATTTATAGTGGCGCTAAGTTTAATAACAAGAATGTTCATGCAGGCGTTACTGCGGATTCAATCGGAACGAATAAAGTTATACCTGCGGCTACATTTCTTGCTACTCTTGCAGAGATGTATTCAAAGGATGAAATCTCATTCATACGCTTAGACCAGGGTGTTAAACAAAATCAGTTCCTCGGTTATAAGTATATTGATAAAGATTCTACCATCGTAGATGTATATGCATTTAAATATCTGCATCATTCTACAAGGGGAGAAGATGGAGTTCCGAGATATATGAGTTGGAATGGTTATAAGGAAGGTTCAACAGATACAGCCCTTTATGTACAGGCTATCGATTATTACGATAAGTTGTATTTCAACCTGCAGGAAATGACAGATAAAGAAATCCGTCCTCTTGACAGTTATGGACAAGGTAAAGTTGCCCTGACTGCCCAAAACACAAAAGCAGGAAAAGAGAATGCGCTTTTTGCAGGTGTTTATAACAATCTGGCAAATAAAGACCGCCAGTATACAAATGCAGATTCGATTGTTCTTGAAAGATTCGGTTTCTATGAAAATAATACGGGTATTCCTTATCTGACACCGCTGGTTCGTCAGGCATACCGTTTATTCCTTCAGGATTATTACAGATGGCATCCGACGGTGAGCGGTCATTATTTGACTGTCGGCGAACAGGATCGTTACGTTCTTGCAGACAAAGCGAATGCAATTAAGAAATATGTGAAAGGTTCGGGAAGCACTGCCGGTTTGTTCGGTATTCCTCACTTCTATTTCCGCGAAACATATTTTGATGTAGATACAAAGAGTAATGATTACTTCGCATTGGTACAGCGTTTGGATACTGCCCGCGTAGATGATCAAAATTATTATCAATGGGGAGCTCCTTCTTATGGTGATGTTCTGGATTACTATACTTTGCTATTGGGTAGTCCTACAGCAATAAGACTATTGGGAATGATCAAAGATAGTAATGAGCTTGGATTCGGGATACTTGAAGTACAAGACGAGTCAGCAGAAGCTCTGTTCACTCTTCGCGCTGACCATACGCCTGCATCCAACGCTTCAACATTCCAGTTGGAAAGAGATGATGATCCGATCTATCGCCGCTTCCATGTAAACGAACCGGCAGGAAACTTCGGTGACGAACTGAATGGTACGGATATACCGGATACATTGGAATTCCATCATATCAATAAGGACAAAGACGGTTGGAGATTGTATGAGAACTCAGGAAACTATACGGACGCTGAACAGTCAAATCTGCAAGGTGCCGACGGAGGTCGTGTTTATAACCGTTACAATGACGGCGCCGGCGACTATTATCGCGATACATTGATTCAATCAGATGGTTTGGGTAATGTGATCAGCTACCTGGGTATGAATAACAGTTATCAGTATGGTCCTAATTATAAGACTCCGGGAACGAATTATTCAATCTTTGTGGATACTGCTTATATCAATCGTGGTACAGGATGGATTAAACCTCAGTATATGTTGGTTGTAGATCCTTACAATCCTTATGAAAAAGGTGATTGTGATCCTAACACAGGCGACAAAGACAGTCCTAATGGTAATTATGTAATCGGCCGTTATCTGTATAATTCTGCAATGTATGCGAAAGCCGGTAAGGATTCTGTCCTGAATGCTGATTATGACTGGGAATTCTCAAATAAATTATATGATATTCCTACCACCGGCAGTGCGACGGTAAAAGGTTATCTGTACAGAACTGATAACTTCAGTAAAGTTGAGCCGATCAAAGAAACTGTGATACGTAAGCCTAATGGTTCTGTTTATACATATGACGTAAAATGGGAACGCCCTGCATTCACATGGGCGATACATAAAGGCGACAGCTTGTATGTATTGAAAGGTGTGGAACCTGCTTATAAAAAGAATCCGGTAAATGATCCGAAAGCTTTGTGGCAACAATTATGTAAAGAGTATGGTGGAACCGGAACGGGCGATTATATCGATTTCGATAAATTGATTAGCTGGAATACGGTTGAAACTTATAAAGAAGTTTACTATCCTCTTGGAGACAGAGGCCAGGGTGAATTGCGTACATTCCGTACATTCAAACCGTATGCTCAGGTGCTGAAAGACGGAAAGACAATCGGTTTGCAGGCTGTTATCGCTCTTGATGATAATACACATAAAGACTGGGTATTCTCATTCCGTTACATCGAAAGAGGTGCAAGTGACTTTGTAATTGAGTCGGAAACTACGGATCGTGATACGAGAAATGGTGCAATGATCCGTCCGGGATATGGCGGTTGGATTAAAAACCAGAATGGCGTTCTTGTAATTACCCGTTCGGATGCACAGGAAGTGATGGGTCAGGCTGGCGGAGCTGTATTTAATGTTCAGCGTAGGAACAATCCTGTAAGCAATGAAGGCGTGACTACTCCTGAAACTTCAGATGTGAAAGTGGTTGCCGGAACAGGTACGGTTTCTATTCTTAATGCTACAGGTAAGAATGTTGTTATCAGCAATATGCTTGGTCAGACAATTGCCAATACGAAAGTTTCTTCAGACAACGCTTCAATTGCAGTTCCTGCAGGTGTTGTAGTTGTAGTTGTTGAAGGAGAAAGCGCCGTGAAAACTCTTGTGAAGTAAAAATCTTCTCTATATTTGAAAAAGGGTCCGTGGTAATGGTATCACGGACCTTTTTTGTATACAAACATTTCAGTAAAAAATGTTTGTATTTTAATGAAAAGGATGTATATTTGCGCTAACTTTAAAATAAAAGTGCGTATGAAAAAAAGATTCTTTACTTTATTTTGGGGTGTATTAACGGTGTTTTTTTTGTTGCCGGTACAAGCAAAAGCCTCGATTGTACGCCCGATAGATACGGTCTATTATTATATAAAAGTGGATACGGCGTTTGTTGATATCGGGTATCTGCGTGTGGATTCGTCTGATACCAGGCGGGTGTTGGTGGATGATGTTAAAGGTGATTATGCTTTGTGGCGGTTTAGCCGCAAAGCCCCTTATGCTCCTTTAGATTATTATATCATTAATAAAGTAACACAGGATACCGTTATATTCAATGTTCCTGCTGCAGATGCCATTGCTGTGATTGATCCTGCCGGAGATCTGGATGTGTGGTATGACCTGTTTGATGAGAGGGATTTGCCGGATAAGTTTTTGTCCTATTTCGATACTGAAAGATATTTTCTTACATATGATAACGGAACGGTAAAGGTTTCAAAGGAAACATCTGTTCTGACCCGCATGCAGTTTTGTGTTGAACGGCAAAAGATTATACCTGATGAAAATGAGTTTTACAGGATAAAAGCGGATACGGCCGGTATGCCAGGTGTTTTATCGATCGGATATTTACGGCCGGATAGCATAAAGCTCACACTGGATAGCCTTACGGTCGATACGGTGAGAAATGATTGGTCCGCATGGAAATTTGCCGTAGATACGATTGTCAATGATACTACTTATTTCAGGATAAGTAATAAAAAAACGGATAAACTGCTTGCGTTCGATATACCGGTGAACGACACGATAGCCAGGGTTCAGACTACCGGTCAGCTTAAGCGGTGGGGGATCCCGTTCTTTATGGAAGAGAAAGGAGCCGGTAAGCTGATAGTGCGTGATACTTCGGCGAAGATGGATTATTTCCTGGGGCTGACAGCCGATTCGGTTGTGATGCTCGTCAGCGATACGACTGTTGTAAAATGCCTCTCTTTTCTACTGGAAGATGAAATTCCGCCGGTTGTAATTCCGCTATTCCGCTTTGACAGTGCGCAGGTGTATAAAGTCAAATATATGTCGGGGACGAATACCGGAAAGTTCATGGGGGTGGATATCCGGGGTACGTCTGTTCTTCTGGATTCGGTCTATGCGCATGTGCCCGACGGGCAGTATGTCGTAAGCAGGAGAAACACAAACGGCCTGCTGAACCGTACGCAGACGGAAGCCTGGTATACGGGTACGTTTGATTTTCTGGTCGATTCGTCGTCTGTGGCGGGAGTTAAGGATACGATTGCTGATATGTATATTTATAGGGGCGATACCGTAGAAGTGAAGCCGGTTAATTATGGTTCGTTTGATAAAACGAATCCGGTCATCGGGTATAAATACTTTTTACCCTCCGACCTGAGATCCTTTTGTTATTATTTCTCTTATGCCTCTCCGGATACCCTTTTCGGGCGTATTTTGGGTGCGGATGCAACTGTCAGGCTATTGGCAGGGGGCGATACGGCAACTTATCTTATTGAGGAGGCCAGGGTCTTCTCCGGAGCGCCGGCGGTTGGCGATATTGTCTCCCTGAAAAAATATATGTACCGGATGCGTTCGATGGCTGATACTACGTTGTATCTGTCAGGTAATTCACCTTCGGTGATGACGAATGTGAATAATGCCGGGCTTTTTTCTTTTAAAGAAGCTGACGATGGCGGTGGGTACTATATTGTTCCTGAGTCATATACTAATAAATTTATTGTAGATTCGGTTTCAAAACAATTGATCCATGCGCCCATAGATTCGTCGGCATACAGTTATTTCCGGATCGAACAGACCGACAGGCCTTCGACGGATGAGCCGGATCCTTATATTTACCTGACCGAATTCCCGGAGAGCAAAGGAAAAGGGTTTTATGAATTCCGGATTACGGATCCGCAATCATTGCAGCAGAAATGGCTGACGAAGAATTTTTATGATTATGCGGTGTTGGGAAAAGAAGGCGAGTCTATGCTCAGGGCCGGTTCCTATACTCCATACGATTTACAGCTATGGGTCGATACGGCCAGGGGGCCGGCATTTAATCCGGATAAGCCGTCGTTCTATATAGTAAAAGATGTCGATACGACAGTTGCAAATTTCGATAAATTTAAAATTTCCGGCTATTTCCTTCACGTGATGGATTCGACTTCGCTCGCTTCGTATGATAATTATGTGGTCACTGTGGACGGTGAAATCTATAACCGGGTGAATTTTATCAATGCGGCGCGTTCTTCGGCCAATGAATTGCGACTGGGTTCCGGAACCATGATCAGCGGACCGGCTGTTAATGAATACAGGTTTTATTTGCAGGAATCGGAAGAGTCCGGTAAGTATTATATTGTAACCGAAGCCGGATATGGTGACGCCGGCAGGACAAATGCCCGGGGTTATTTGTCTGTTAAGAACAATGTGACTTACTTTGGTCCTCGTGACGGAGCGCTTAAGGTGAGCTTCCAGGGTAGTACGGTGTCGAACGAAGTGATACCTCCTCCGATAGCGGAAGAAGTAAATAGGGAAGTTTCGATTGCGGGAGGAACAGGGCAGGTCGTGATCCTGAATGCTGCCGGACAAAGTGCAATGGTATTTAATATACTCGGGCAGCAGATTGCAAAGAGAGAACTTACTTCCGATAAAGAATATATACCGGTTTCGCGAGGCATCCTGATCGTCAAGGTGGGCGCAAAAACCCAGAAAATAGTTGTAAAATAAAATAAAAAGCCTGGCAGTCCGCCGGGCTTTTTATTTTATTTTAGCCGTTGCTCCAGTCTGGCTCTGAACTCATGGTTTTTCAGGCCCCAGTCGGGAGCGATAAGCAGTTCTTTCGGAGATTGCGATACGAAACGGTCTATATGGATGTCTTTTCGTAAACGGTCCATAAATTCGATTACAAGCCCGATATACTCGTCGGCGGTATATAGCCGGAAATGTTCGGGATAACGTTCGTATTCGTCTCCCATGGCTGTTCCGCGGATGATCTGGAGCTGATGTAGCTTCACCGATGTCAGGGGAAGCGATGAAATGCGATCCGCATGCCGGAGGATTTGTACCCGGCTTTCACCGGGAAGCCCTAATATGATATGCGCCCCGGCAGGTATTCCGCGTTCTGCCGTACGTCGGACTGCATCTTCGGCTTCTTCGTAGGTGTGTCCGCGGTTGATGCGTTGCAGCGTTTCATTAGACGTACTTTCGATACCATATTCGATCATTACGAAAGTACGTCTGTTTAATTCCTGAAGGTAGTCCAGCAGCTCATCAGGAACAGAATCGGGACGCGTCCCGATTATAATACCCACAACTCTTTCCATCGCCATTGCCTCTTCATATTTTTTTCTTAGTGATTCGACTTTGTCGTATGTATTGGTATAAGCCTGAAAGTAGGCGATGTATTTCATCTCCGGGTATTTACGGGAGAAGAATTGTATCCCTTCCCGCAGCTGTCCTGTGATACTTTTATTCCCGGAACAATAATCCGGATTAAATGTCTGGTTGTTACAATACGTACATCCGCCGCGTCCTTTTGTCCCGTCGCGGTTAGGGCAGGTAAATCCTGCGTCCAGGGAGATTTTCTGGACCTTAAAAAGCGGGAATCTTTTCCGCAGGTAATCGGTAAATTCGGGATGAGAAGTATTTGTTTTTTTATTGATAAGCACTTTGGGATTGTTTAACTATTTCACTGTTTTTTGCAAAAGTACATATTTTTGATACCGCGACAATCGCTAATTGGAAAATTATTATGATATTTGCTATTCATTAGAATGTTAAGAGGAAAGAATTTAGAAACCGGCCTCGTGTGGTGAGCCGTTAAGTAGTGCAGGAAGGCGTGAAAAAATCTATGCTGTTTGAGCGAAGCGAGTTACATAGATTTTAGCCGACCGGAACGTTAAGCTTAACGATGCGAGGTGCATGAAGTCTTGATTTTTGCTTCTTTTCATCAAGGAAAAGAAGAATACAAAAAAACAATGATATGAAAAAGAACTGGATTTTATCTTTGATGTTACTGTTGGCAGCGAATGTTTTTGCGCAACAGGGAAGTAAGCGCATCAGTCTGTCTGATATCGTGAATGGGACATTCCGGCAGGAAACATCTGTCGGGGAGATGCGTTCGTTACCTGACGGAGAGCATTATACGGCGATGAATAAGGAGCGTACGATGATTATCAAATATTCGTATCGTACGGGAGAACCTGTTGAGACACTGTTCGATGTCAAGAATGCGCGGGAGTGTACATTTGATGATTTTGAAGGTTATGAAATCAGTTCCACAGGCCATCATATTCTGATTATTCGTGAAAGAGAACAGATTTACCGGCATTCGTTCCGCGCCGATGTATATGACTACGATGTACGTCGCCGTATGGTGAAACAATTGAACGTGTCGGGAAAGAAAGTGATGATACCGACATTTTCTCCCGACGGGCGTATGTGCGCTTATGTGGAAGATAATAATATCTGGATCAAAAAATTTGATTATGATACCGAAACGCAGGTGACGAAAGACGGAGAAGTGAATAAGATCATTAACGGCGCTACGGATTGGGTTTATGAGGAAGAGTTTGCCGTAACGAACTTGATGGCCTGGTCGCCGGATAACGAATACCTGGCGTATGCGCGCTTTGACGAAACGGAGGTGCCGGAGTATTCCATGGCGATGTATGGAGATTCCTATTATCCGTATGAACAAAGATTCAAATATCCGAAAGCAGGAGAAAATAATTCGAAGGTAACCGTTTATTCCTATAGTGTTGAAACGAAAGATATCAAAGAGTTGAAAGTCCCTCAGAATGAAGAAATCTATATCCCGTATATCCGGTTTGCGGCTGAACCTTCTCAGTTGGCTGTGATGACACTGAACCGTCAGCAGAACGTCTTTAATCTTTATCACGCCAATCCGAAAAGCGGAGTATTTAAGTTGATCATGAAAGATGAAAACAAAGCGTATATTGATTCCGAATGGATGAGCGCCATCCGGTTTTCAAAGAGCGGATTCCTGTATGTGAGTGAGAAAGACGGCTATGCACATATATACCAGTATTCGCCTACAGGTGTGATGCAACGGCAGGTGACCACCGGAAACTGGGATGTGACTCAATTGATCGGCAAAGACGAAGCAACGGGGACGGTTTATTACGAATCGGCGGAAGAGAGTCCAGTGCGCCGTTCGGTCTATTCCGTCGATGCAAAAGGGAAAAAAACGCGTTTGTCGACGATGCAGGGTACAAACAGTGCGGTGTTCAGCGCTAATTATGCGTATTACGTGAACCGCTTTTCAAATGTGAAGGAGCCGATGCGTATCAGTGTCCACGAAACGAAAACGGCCAGAGAGTTGCGTGTGCTTCAGGACAATGCGGCGCTGAAAGCGAAATTGTCGGAATATGCCGTTTCGACGAAAGAGTTTACAACAATCACAACATCGACCGGAGAGGAGTTTAATGCCTGGATCGTGAAGCCTGCAAACTTCAGTGAGTCAAAAAAATATCCGGTTGTAATGTATCAGTATAGCGGGCCGAATTCACAGTCGGTACTGGATCGTTTCGGTATGGATTGGGAGCAGTATATGGCGGCAAACGGGTATATTTACGTCTGTGTGGACGGACGGGGAACCGGTGCGCGCGGAGAGGCTTTCCGTAAGTGTACATACCTGCGTATGGGACATCTCGAGTCGCGCGATCAGGTAGCTGCGGCGGTAGCTCTCGGCAAACTGCCGTATGTAGATAAGGACCGTATCGCAATATGGGGATGGAGTTTCGGAGGATATAACACATTGATGGCAATGAGTGTAGGCAACGGAGTCTTTAAGGCCGGTATCGCCGTAGCGCCTCCGACCGACTGGCGTTATTATGATACGGTTTACACCGAGCGTTATATGCGTACGCCGAAAGAAAATCTGAAGGGGTATGATGAGACATCACCGATAAAACAGGCGAAAAATCTGCAGGGTAAACTATTGCTTGTCCACGGAACGGCGGATGATAATGTGCATTTCAAGCAAAGCATGGATTATGCGGAGGCTTTGGTGCAGGCCGGCAAACAGTTTGAGATGCAGATGTACCGGGACCGGAATCATGGTATTTCCGGCGGTAATACACGGATGCATTTATACACCCGTATGTCGAATTTTATTTTTGATAATCTCTGATAATTGTTCTTTGCCTTGATGCAAAGAACCAAAAATCAAGGCTTCGTACGCTTCGCTCGTTCTGCCGGACGTTCCGACAGCTAAAATCTATGTAACTCGCTTCGCTCAAACAGCATAGATTTTTGGTGCTGTCTACACTGGCAGAGCGGCTCACCGCACGAGGCCAGTTCTTATTAAACATGCCGTTATTCGCTTTTATTGTTTAATTCGATGACCTCCAGGTCTTTGATATCGGATTTGTCGATTACGAAGCGGACGAGTGTGCGGACCTGCTGGAAGCCGCTTATCCCTGCCGCACCGGGGTTTATATGAAGACAATTGAGATTTTTGTCAAACATGACTTTCAGGATGTGCGAATGCCCGGAAATAAATAACTGTGGCTTTGTGTCGTATAATTCCGCACGGATGGATGGTTCGTATCGCCCCGGATATCCGCCGATATGTGTCATCATCACGTTTACATCTTCCACTTTGAAATGTGCGACTTTGGGAAACTGCCGGCGTAAAGGATAGCCGTCAATATTACCGAAGACCGCGCGCAATGGTTTGATACCTGCAAGATCAAGCGCGAGCGCCTCGGAGCCGATATCCCCGGCGTGCCAGATCTCATCGCATTCGCTGAAATACTTCACATATTTATCGTCCCACCATCCGTGGGTGTCGGAAAGTAATCCTATCTTTTTCATGATAACAAAGGTAACGCAAGCCGAGCGAAGTACAAAACAAACTTGTTTGTTTTTATTTCCAAGGCGCCGCTTACCTTCTGTTCTTCAGACAAAAGGTAACGCAAGCCGGGCTAAGTACAAAACAAACCTGTTTGTTTTTATTTCCAAGGCGCCGCTTATCTTCTGTTCTTCAGACAAAAGGTAACGCAAGCCGGGCGAAGTACAAAACAAACCTGTTTGTTTTTATTTCCAGGGCGCCGCTTATCTTCTGTTTTCATACAAAAGGTAAGAAAAATTGAGAATGAAGAATTAAACAACTATCTTTGTTTCCATGGAAGAGCAGAATTATAAATATTTCAAACGTGATATCAGCTGGTTGTCGTTCAATTACAGGGTGTTGATGGAGGCCGATGACGCTTCTCTTCCCATTTATGAACGTATCCGTTTTCTGTCTATCTATGCCTCTAACCTGGAGGAGTTTTATGAAGTGCGGGTTTCAGAACATCGCGGTGATATTCTCAAGAAGAATTATGTTGACGAAAGCGCGGAAACGTCGGAAGAACGACTTGAGAATATAACGCGTGAAGTGAACCGCCAACAGCAGGATTTTTATCGTATATTTAATGACGGAATCCTGCCGGGGTTACGGAAACAAAATATATACTTATATCAGGATAGTGAACCGGAGGAGTTTCATCGTTCTTTTGTGTATAATTATTTTAATGAAGAAGTCTTTCCGTTTCTTTCGCCGGTAACGATACAAAAGGGTGTTAAGACTTTTATTCGCGACCGCAGATTGTATCTTATCGTCAATATGCGGAATAAGATAACAAAAGCTCCGTATTATGTCCTGATAAGAATCCCTTTTTCGAAAGTGCCCCGTTTTATACCGTTGCCGTCACACGACGGAATATATTACTATATGTTCGTGGATGATGTGATCCGGGCCAACCTGCCGGTTATTTTTCCCGGCTATGATGTGGAAGGGTGTTATAGCATTAAGATTTCGCGTGATGCGGATATTTATATTGATGATAAGAGTGCGGGTGATGCCAGAGAATTTGTGAATGAGATAAAGACGAAAGTCGGAAAACGTAAAATCGGCGCGTTAAGCCGTTTTATGTATGACCGTGCGATGCCGCAAGAAATGCTTGATTATGTCTGCGAGGCATTCGGAATTGCCGGGGATGATTTGGTTGTGGGAGGGCGTTATATGAACCTGCAGGATCTGATTAAATTACCGAATCCGGTAGGGAAAACATTGGAACAGACGATCCCGCCGCCGATGCGGGTGCCTTTCCTGGACGAAGCGGGCTCGATCTTCCATGCGATTATGCAGCGTGATGTGTTGCTTCATTTTCCGTACCAATCGTTTGATTATTTATTGCGTTTTTTGATGGAGGCCGCTTTTGACCCGGATGTGGAAGAAATAAAAATTACACAATACCGTGTTGCGGAAAATTCCGCCGTCATCAATTCATTGATCAGTGCGGCGAAAAATGGAAAGAAAGTGACGGTATTTGTGGAACTGAAAGCACGGTTTGACGAGGAAAACAATGTGAGTACCGCTGAGCGTATGGAACAGGCCGGTATCAAGATTATGTACAGTATTCCGGGGTTGAAAGTACATGCCAAAGTGGCTGTTATATTGCGGAAAGGGGAGAACCGGAACCTTGTCTACCTGAGTACCGGAAATTTCAATGAAAAAACGGCAAGGGTCTATTCGGATATGGCGCTTCTGACGTCTGATGAAGGTATGATTGAAGATGTAGACGGCTTGTTTTCGGTACTCGAACATCAGTATGTCAGTCCTGATTTTAAGCATCTTCTTGTTGCACGTTTCAATATGATACCGGAAATCGTGCGTATGATAGAACGTGAAATCGAGCATGTGAAACAGGGACGACGAGGGTATCTTATTTTGAAAATGAACGGACTGCATGATAAGCAGATGATTGATGTTTTGTACAGAGCTTCTGAAAACGGGGTGGAGATCGATCTGATCGTACGCGGGATCTGTTGCCTGGTGCCGGATCAACCATACAGTAAGAACATCCGTATTACGCGTATTGTGGATGTCTTCCTGGAGCATTCGCGTATCTGGTATTTCTATAACGATGGTGCCGAAGATTTATATCTTACATCGGCCGATTGGATGCGACGGAATCTGAATCGCCGCATAGAAACTGCTTTTCCGGTCTTATCGCCTGCAATAAAACAGGATATTATAGATATCCTCAAAATCCAGTTGCAGGATAACGTGAAAGCCTGCACGATTGACGAAAACCTGAACAATGTCTATAAGCGGAATGGTTTACCTCCCGTACGTGCGCAGGAGGCAATCTATGAATATATTAAAAAACGGAATGCCGGTGGCTGATCACGGATTTTTCCGGCTCCTGATCCGCCATTCCTGAGGATACAGGTTGTTCGCGCGGTTGCCGATATTTTTAACAAAGCCAAGAGGTGCGCCTTTATAGGTTACAAGTATATATCCTTTGGGTGTATCCTCGGGCATTGTAACTGTTTCCCGTTGCAAATAGGCGATTGCCTGGTCGTAAGGTAATTCTACTGTGGGGAATGCGTGGGTATTTATTTCCGTACTCAGGGCCAGTGATACGGACGGTAAAAAATCTTTGCCCTTGAATTCGCCCAACAGTATGCCTGCGGAAATGATATTCAGCCGTTCGGAGAGAATCGCGTATCTGTCTTCGTGGATTGCAGGAATGGCATATACGGTACCTGCCTGTTTTCCGGAGACTTTCGGGTCACGGCCCGTTGCGTCCGGCCTTGTCCGGAAAATAAATTTCTCCGGTTTCAGCAACATCTGTTTTATCTGCGCAGGTATGGTTAATGGCTGTTTATTATTTTTCGGCTTTGCCTTTATCGCGTTCGTGTCTGTGACGTTATCGTTTTTCCGCATCAGGGCCAGGAAAAAACCTTCCCCCCGTGTACGATGCGGGAAAAAGCGGTATGCGGGTATGTTGTGGCGGAGTGCTCCGGTGATATTCCATTCTTCTTTGACCGGAACGGGTATGATTCCGGCGCCGAGTTCTTCCGCAAGGATGCGGACATTGTTTTCGTTTTCTTCCGTATTGAATGTACATGTGCTGTAGATCAGATAGCCGCCCGGCTTAAGGGCTTCCCATACATCCCGGATGATACGTCTTTGCCGTGATGCGCACAGTTTTATATTGTCGGTGCTCCATTCGTCGCGGCTGGCCGGATCCTTGCGGAACATGCCTTCGCCGGAGCAGGGCAGGTCGGTAAGGATGATATCAAAAAAATGGGTTAGCTTTCCGAATGCTTTCGGATCGTTATGGGTGACGATATTATCGGGTCGTCCCCATTTTACGATGTTTTCAGCCAGGATCATGCTACGGCTTCGTATCACTTCATTGCTTACCAGCAAGCTGTTTTCCGGAAGAAGAGCCAGCAGATGGGTCGATTTACCACCCGGTGCGGCGCACAGATCAAGCGCGGTGATTTGCTTTCCGGCCAACCCTTCCGTTATTTTATGCATCGCTTGCTCAAGAAACATGGAAGAAGCCTCCTGAACATAATAGGTTCCTGCATGGAATAACGGGTCAAAAGTGAAAAAGGGGCGTTCCGGAAGATAGTATCCCGTTTCGCACCAGGGAACCTTTTCCATGTCGGAGAATGCATTGGCATCCGGCCTGATATCTTTCCATACCTTGTCGCCGGCTACCGGATCGTTTCCGGTCTGATTTCCGCTATTAAACGAATTTCCGGCCGCAGACTTCCACGGATTGATTCTTATACTTACCGGCGGTCCGGTATCCAGAGATGCTTCAAAAGCATTGTATTCATCCGGTAATAATTTTTTTATGTTTTGTATGAATTCCTGCTTAAGCATGTTTTAAAGTTTTATCACACATTCTCTGCAAAGGTAACGCTAATTATGTAAACTTTTATTAGTTTTGTCCTATGGAAGCAACATTATACCTGATCCCTGTTACATTGGGTGAGACGGAGCATTCACGTGTGCTGCCGGCTTATAACCGCGAAGTGATTTTGTCATTGAAGCATTTTATTGTGGAGAATGTTCGTACGGCAAGGCGTTTTCTGAAGAAGGCGGAACCATTGATTGTGATTGATGACCTGCGTTTTACGGAACTGAATGAGCATACATCGCCGGAAGAGGTTTCGGGGATGCTGGCTCCGATGGCTGTCGGGGAGTCTGTCGGTGTGATGTCGGAGGCCGGATGTCCGGCTGTTGCCGATCCCGGAGCGGACGTAGTCGCCATTGCACAACGTAAAGGTTACCGGGTGGTGCCGCTTGTCGGACCCTCGTCAATATTAATGGCTTTGATGGCTTCGGGATTTAACGGACAGAGCTTTGCTTTTCACGGATACCTCCCTGTCGAGGCTTCCGGGCGTGCGGAACGTATTAAGGCGTTGGAGTCGCGGATGTATGCCGAAAAAGAAACGCAGATTTTTATAGAAACTCCGTACCGGAATAATAAGTTGCTGGAAGATTTTATCCGTGTATGTAGGCCATCAACGTTATTGTGTGTGGCTTCGGACATTACCTGTGACAATGAGTTTATACGTACGCGCCCGGTGAAAGAATGGGCCGGAAAGATACCCGACCTGAAAAAGAAACCGGCCATTTTCCTGATGTATAAATAAAGTTTCAAGTTTCAAGTTCAAAATTTGGAACCTTGAACTTTGAAACCATATACCTTAGTGTTAAAAAATAATTTTTGTGCATATGAAAGGATATACTGCAAATGAAACGGCTATAATCGATGAGGGTTGCCATATTGGCGACGGTACGAAAATCTGGCATTTTTCGCATCTGATGACTGGGTGTGTGGTCGGGAGGAACTGTAATATCGGTCAGAATGTAGTGATCGCTCCGGAAGTGGTGTTGGGAGACAATGTAAAAGTGCAGAATAATGTATCGGTGTATACCGGGGTTACCTGTGAGGATGATGTTTTTCTGGGGCCGTCCTGTGTTTTTACGAATGTGATCAATCCGAGGAGCGCCGTTTCCCGCAGGGATGAATACATGCCGACAAAAGTATGCCGAGGCGCCTCAATAGGAGCAAATGCTACGATCATATGCGGCTGTGTTATCGGAGCGTATGCGATGATAGGAGCAGGCGCTGTTGTCACAAAAGATATTCCGGCTTATGCTTTGGTGGTAGGTAACCCTGCGCGTCAGATCGGGTGGGTGAGCGAGTATGGCCATCGGCTGGATTTCGATGAGAATGGGATTGCCGTCTGTCCCGAAAGTAAGGAAAGTTATCTTTTCAGAGAAGGCAGAGTCATGAAAAAATAAGATTATAGAGATTGTTTGGTCATATTGTGAACAAAGAAAGCAGATTATGAAGACACGTGTGGTTTTTTTTGACACGAAGCCTTACGATGAGGCTTCATTCAATGCCCATAATGAAGATTTCGGATTTGATATCCGTTATTATGAAGGACACCTGAAGAAAACGAATGTTGTCCTGGCTAAAGGAGCAGAGGTGGTTTGTGCATTTGTGAATGATATAATCGATAGCGGGGTTATCGATTTGCTGGTTGAAAATGGTGTTAAGCTGATTGCTTTGAGAAGCGCCGGTTATAACAATGTAGATCTGCGTGCCGCCAAAGGGCGTATTCAAATTGTGCGGGTGCCTGCTTATTCACCTTATGCGGTAGCGGAGCATACCCTGGCGCTGATGCTTACGTTGAATCGTAAAATACATAAAGCCTATTCACGCACACGTGAAGGTAATTTTGCCATTCAGGGATTGATGGGGTTTGATATGCACGGCAAAACAGCCGGTATTATCGGTACGGGAAAGATTGCCAGAATCCTGATTACTACGCTTCGGGCTATGGGGATGAAGGTTCTTGCCTATGATCCGTATCCGGATCATGAATTTGCCGCTCAGTCGGGAATGCAATATACAACATTGGACGAATTGTATAAAAATTCGGATATCATCTCCCTGCACTGTCCGTTGACAAAGGAAACGGAGTATATTATCAATTATGACTCCATTGCAAAAATGAAGGATGGGGTGATGATTATCAATACCGGACGTGGAAAGTTGATCCATACGAATGCGCTGATCAAAGGGCTTAAGAGTAAGAAGATCGGCCTGGCGGGACTGGATGTCTATGAAGAAGAGGGAGATTATTTTTTTGAAGATTTCTCGGACTATGTGATCGATGACGATATACTTGCGCGTTTACTTTCCTTCAATAATGTAATTGTTACTTCTCATCAGGCGTTTTTTACAAAAGAAGCGTTGACGAATATCGCCCGGACAACGCTGCAAAACATAAAAGATTTCACCGAAGGAAAAGAATTGGTCAATGAGGTGAAGTTGTAGCCCGGTCGTTTTGTATGCCTGTTATAAAAAAGCGCGAAACCGATAGTCGGATCGCGCTCTATTTTCTATAGAAAGGTGCAGTTTTTTATTTCACCTTCACGACAAGATTGTGTGTTATATTTCCGAGAGTAAAAACAACTGTGCCTTGAATGCTGCCTGATGCCATAGCGGTTGTTGTGTTTATTATAACGCTACCATTCAGATTACTTAGAGATGTTATGCTTCCGCCGTTAAGCGCAAGGCTGCCTGTTGCTGCTATTGTATTGGTTGTCACACCGGATATAGATGACATCTTCGCAGGAAGTTGGTATCTTGCTGTTGCGATTGTCAATCCCGTTTGTATGCCACTTTCTATATAAGCCGTATCGACGCTTGTTACGATCGCATATTGTCCGTTTGATGTAATAAAACTTGAACCGTCTTCGATGTAGACCGTATATTCAATATTGCTACCCGGATTATTCTGTGCTTCGCTTATAGACCGATATCCTTCGCTGCGAACTTTGTTGATGGTGAATGTGTAGTGATGATTACGTTTGGTATCTAAAAATGTAGAGTCTTTTGCATTATAGAAATCCAGACGGTAATACGTATTGGGATTTGGAGTGTTATCTTTTGTGAGTATTATATATTGACGGGTACTATTAAAATCTTTGTTGCCGATCGGAGTATTTATATTGTATCCGGTTCTGTTGCTTGACGGATATTCATACAGGTACAAATTCATCTCTTTTTCCGTTGCATTATCTTTTTGTATGAGAAAGTATTCATCTGTGCCGGGGGTTGGAGTAGTCTGAGGTATGCCTGAAACTGTTCCCAGAGTTGGTTGTATATATCCGGCAAAACCATATGCATAAACTTTGTAAGAGACATTTTTCTCCGTGAAATTGCCGGTTACATCGGGATCTCCACTGGTAGTACCCATCCGTACCTGAACTTTCGCGACCGCACGGATCATTTCGCATGTATAGCCATTAGACGGCCCCCATTCCATTGCACCGTACATTGGCAGGTATTCGCCTCCGGAATAATACATGTGTTTTTTTAATGGAAAACAATTGTTGATTGTATTCAGTTTCAGGTTTACTTTGGAAGTATCCGGATTCGGATCTGTATTTGCTATACAGACAACCGTGTCACCTAGTGCAACATCAATTGATAATTGCGGCATTAATTGGGTTGCCGCACCGTTATTTACGATTTTATCTCCACCAATGTGTTCCGCGGCTTTCAACTCTTTCGTGCCGCTATTAAATACAAGCACCCATACCGAATCAATCAAACATTCGCTTGGCGCAGCAGTACTATAAACACTGACTTTTTCCGCATTGGGTATGTGCAATTCGAACTGCGGTTTTGCTTCCGGCTTTTCTCCCGGATTATCTATAATCTCATTGTTGCATGCTGTGAAACAAAGAATACTTAGTATAAAAAATGTTATTCGCTTCATTACTTAGTGACTTTAAACGTTAAAAAAATACATACACTCATTTCTGTAAGATGAAATTAAACGTGTCAAAGATATAGATATTTATTGTAAATGCAAAAGATTATCCGATAAAGTTTTATTTTTTTTAACTTGTGAAGGTTTAAGCATAAAGCGTTTATCTGGTGAACATATTCAGTATTATCGGCAGGCTGACGACAATCCCCGTGCTTTCATATTGCAGTTCTTTGAAACCGGCAAAGACTCCGACTCTTATTAATTCTCCAAATCCGATCGAGTATCCGATCTCGTTGTGGTTCAGGTCGGGAGTCCACAATGTCTTTGCGTGTATGGCTTCGTCGAAAAGTAAGCCTTGCATAAATGGTATTTGTTTTAGCAACAGGAAATTGGATGCGTATGAAACATGCGCCTGCAGCCATTTGTCATCTGTTGCATACCTGTAATTGTCCATTGTGAAACTATTTTCAAGCAACTTGCCAGTCATGAACAGTTCGTTCGTCTGGAAGTGCTTGAAGTCCGGTAGATAAGTCTGTCCGGAAGACGGGAATATTCCCGCGTTGATCTCGTAGGACAGTCTGTTGAACAAACTGAGTTGTATGTTCTGAAATACGGACGCTTCGATATTGTCATATGAAGAATTCACCTTGCTTCCTCCCGAAAAGGCTTTTTTATAACTCATCCTGATTGTCGGATAGCTGGAATTCCGGTAGATCTTTTGTCCTCTCCATATACTATAATGATATCTTGGGGTATATTCAAGGGTGATATTTGCAATATAAGCTTTATGATCGGGCATCATGCCGGTTTGTCCGTGAGGAAGGTTTGGAGCCGGGCGTCCGCCGAAAAAGCTATAGGAGGTGTTGTTTGTAAGGTCATTTCTCTTTTCATAATTGAAACCGGCGGTCAGGGCGAGTCCGTTTGCAATATCGATTTTGTTTGATATTGCTGCGTATTTTTTTTGATAGAACATCGCCGTGTTGTCCGCAAAGAAAAGGGATGCCACTGCATTTCCGAAACGTCCGGTTCCGTTTTTTTCGGCATAGTCGGTGATTGTATTTCCAGTCGATAGGACTAACTTCCCATTTCGTAAGGGAGCGTAGGAGAGAGTGCCGTCTATTGTGATGTCGATTTCTTTGCGTGCAGTGGTGTAGTAGATGGCCGGCGCAATGGAGAGCGACCGGTTCCTGTCAAAGTTGACACCTGCTTCCAGGTATTGTCCGATGCGGAATCCGTCGACGAAATTGTATTCCTGACAGGCGCGTAACAGACCGTCATACCGGAAGTAATAATTATTTCCCAGATTTGTTTTTTCCCCGAGGAGAAAATTGGTCATCCATTTCCCGAATGTGCGGTTTTTCAGGGAATCGACGCTTTTCAGAGAGTCGGTCACGACCTTGAGGCTGTCGCGTTGCAGGTAGCTTCGAAGTTCCTCTTCCCTTAACGGCAGGATGCGTGTTTTGTTCCAGAATGAAGAGTCTCGTTTCAGCGCAAGGCTGTCGCGCGTGACGATGATCATCGAGTCCAGCGGGCGCCTTTCGAGCTGACGTTTTTGTTCTTTGACTTCATCCGATTCAACCGTTTTTTCAACTAATTGCGCCATTTTGTAAGCTTCGCGGGTCGTTAGTTTTTCTTTACCGGCCAGCTCTTCTATTTTTTGCAGATTCTTTTGTTGTTGTTTTGTCAATGTTTTTCGTCCGGATATGACCGGCTTGATCACAGCGGCAGTATCGGCTTTTGTCAGGACATAATTGTCGTTTGTTTCGAGTTTGTTATATTTGATAGACGCGTAAAATTGTCCTCCTCCTTTTATTCCCATCAGGCTGAGATCCAGGGACATGTCGTATGCAGAAGGAAGGAATGCACCGGGTTTGACCTCGTGATACGTAAGATTGAACCGGACTGTTGTGCCTGTTTGTGTAAGACTCAGGCTGGCCTGCTGTACAGTCCATGTGTCATCCACAATATAAAGCCATCCGTTGACCAAAAGGCCGCTTTTCTTACGCGGGATCACACGGATCTTATTTATCAGATGGTCCTCTTCTTTGTAGGTGTCTTCCAGTTTGAATTTATAGACGGAGAAAGAGCCGGGCGCCAGAAGTCCGCCGAACGTAGCCGGGCTATAGATGTTTCTGGTTATGGCGCTTAATGGTAAATTATCATCAATATTAAAACTTTCCGGAATCGAGGTCGATACTGCGATTACACGTTGTTCGTATTTGTCCGGCTCATTGTATTTTACTTCGTTTTGTGATTCATACACCAGCAGTTTTCCGATCAGGCTTTTGATATTCGGGTCTTTTATCTGTGATTTTACCAACGCCGGCATTTTCTCGACTTTGAATGAGCCTTTCAGGTACACGCCCGATTCGTAGCTTTTTACCTGGTGAAGATGGTATGGGGCGCGTGCTATGACATTTCGCATGATACGATAGGCCGGATCCTCTTTGCCGGGGATTACGGTAACTTCACGAAGCGTATATGTTTTCTCAGTCAGTTCAATGTTGAGCGCCGACCCTTCCGGCGGTACGGAAACCGTCATCAATTTTCTTTCGTATCCGAGTGAGGATATTTCGCAGGTGTATTCACCGGCGTCTAATTCCGTCCGGAATTCCCCCCGTTCGTCGGCCATGATGCCGTGAGCCGTTTCACGTATGTAAAACGTAGCGTTCGGAATGGGATGTCCATTGGTGTCGACAATCTTTACGGTAAGTATTTGCGCCGACAGTGTAAGAACAAATAAGCATCCGATCATTATGAAAAGGAATGATCTCATAGATAGGGTGTTTATTTTGTAGTGTTTTAGTTTTTATACGGCTTTCAGGCTCATATCGAGACTTTTAACCGAGTGTGTCAATGCTCCGACAGAGATAAAATCAACTCCACATTCGGCATAGCTTCGTAATGTGTCGAATGTAATACCTCCCGATGATTCTGTTTCGTAGCGCCCGGCAATGCGCCGTACGGCTTCGCGGGTATTATCCGTATCGAAATTATCCAACATAATACGGTCCACACTGCCTATTCGCAGGACTTCCTCCAGTTCGTCGAAGTTCCGGACTTCAATTTCTATTTTCAGATTTTTGCCTTTTTCTTTCAAGTAGTTCCGGGCGCGGGTGATAGCCTGTTCTATACCGCCTGCAAAATCGACATGATTGTCTTTCAGTAGTATCATGTCGAAAAGACCGATGCGATGGTTTACTCCGCCTCCTATGCGAACCGCTTCTTTTTCGGGAATACGCATGCCTGGAGTTGTTTTACGCGTATCCAGCACACGGGTATTTGTTCCTTCGAGCGCTTTTACATAGCGTCGCGTGGTAGTTGCAATGCCACTCATACGTTGCATCACATTAAGAACGAGACGTTCCGTCTGAAGTATGGATTGTACTTTTCCTTCAATCGTAAAAGCGATATCGCCTTTTTTGACCTCGGCTCCATCCCGGATGAATAGTTCCATTTTCATGGACGGGTCGAAATAGTTAAAAATACGTTTTGCCATTTCAACACCGGCCAGAACTCCGTCCTCCTTGATGATAAGACGACTTTTTCCTGTTGCTTCGGGCGGTATACAGCACAATGTCGTGTGATCGCCGTCGCCTATATCTTCGGCAAATGCAAGGGAAATCAGGTCGTCTGTTAATTCATCCGGAGTTTTTATCTTATTCATCATTGTTGCAAGTCGTTTTTTTATTCTTTAGTTATTCTATTCTTATAATAGAGATCAGGATTTTGCCGTCTTTTATCGTATATGTTATATTTACACGAAATTCCTTGCTTTCCGTGGTCAGTTTTCCGACAAAAAATCCGGAATCGTTTTTGTCTGCGTGATGGGCGACTGTGAAGCCGGTAGGCTTATTTGCCTGGAAAAAAGATTTCAATATGGCAATAGCGTCACTGCCGGTTCCCTTTTTAGATGCACCTGGCGCTACTATATCCACCTCGCCGGCCATTTTGTCTTTAAGCATATCCGTATTTCCTGCCTTGATAGCATCCGAAATCGGTGTGATATCTGCCGCCTGAATACTCAGGGCTGAGATTATCAGCGCTAATGTAAATAATATCTTTTTCATAAGTATTCCCTCCTTATTTAGACTACATTGCAACACAAAGGTATACATATATTTTGAGATAGAAGCATAAAAAACGTAAAAAAAGCCGGCTTCCTCTTTTTTCTGCATATCTTTACATCCAAATAGCTGAGAAATGAAAGTAGTTTTGCTTGTAGTTGGAAAGACTGATTCCGGAAGTTGGGATAAGGCACTAGATGATTATGCGGGACGTTTGAAGCATTATATTCCTTTTGAAACGGAAGTGATCCCTGATGTGAAAAATGTAAAAAATATGACGGAGTCACAACAAAAGGAGCAGGAAGGCCGTTTGATCTTAAAGGCGCTGCAGGGAGGTGATTATTGCATTCTGTTGGATGAACATGGAAAAGAGTATACATCCAAACAATTTGCATCCCATATCGACAGGATGATGCATACCGTGCCGAAAAGACTTGTTTTTGTGATAGGCGGTCCTTACGGATTCAGTGATGAGGTGTATGCGAAAGCTCCGGAGCGGCTTTCCCTGAGTAAGATGACTTTTTCGCATCAGATGATACGCCCGATATTTGTTGAACAGCTATACCGCGCGATGACCATACTTCGTGGAGAGCCTTATCATCATGAGTAACCGTGAGTGCTGAATGTATAAAGGTGGTGTATCGGATAACAGTTGGTTTTACTAAGAAGTTAAAGATAAAAAAGTGTTTATGAGGATAAAGAATTTTCTTTTTAGTGTAAGTACAATATTCGTATTTGTTCTATCAGGATGTAATAATGACAGGGTTGATGAGCCTTCGTACTCTTTTGATCAAGGTCTTTCCGATTCTGAGAGGATCAATAAGTTTATTGTTGAGGGGGTACGGACTTGTTATTTGTGGGAATCCGAAACCGACTGGAATCAATATTATAATCGTGAGACGTTTGCGGCGTATTCCGATCATTATAAGTTGTTTGATGAATTTATTCATAAAGACGATCACTGGTCTTCGTTAACAAATGATATCGATGATCTGGAAAATCAGTTCGGAGGTATAAGTACTACGTTCGGTTATACACTGAAATTTTACTATAATCCTTATACCAAAAACAGTGAAGTTGTTGCGATTGTTTTATATACGGCTCCTGCTTCTCCGGCGGCAAATGCCGGTTTAAAAAGGGGAGATATCATTGTCGAAATGAATGGCGGAAAAATAACGGATGTGAATTATCAGAGTCTCTATTCTGCTCCGTCCCTTACTTTGCAGTGTGGCGTGCCGGATGCGGAAGCCGGAGTGATTTCGCTTGTCCCCGGCATAAAAAGTCTTGTAGCTGTTCAGATGTACGAAAACCCGGTAAACACAACTAAAATCATAGAAAAATCAGGGCATCGGGTAGGATATTTATGTTATACCGGTTATCAGATGGAATCTGAGCAGGAGCTGGTTCGGGTATTTTCGGATTTTAAATCTGCGGGAGTAACAGATGTGGTTCTTGACCTGCGTTATAATCCCGGAGGCTATTCACGTACGGCACGGATTCTTAGTAGTATTCTCGCGCCGGCGTCTGTCGTAAAGACTAAGAGTGTTTATCTGGAGCATTACTATAATGATCTTTATACGACTTATCTTAAGGAAAACAACCGTGAGTTGAAAGAGACTTTTATAGATACTTTATCCGTAAATATGAATCTGGATCGGCTTTATATCCTGACAAGCAAAAATACGGCATCAGCTTCCGAAGCGACCATGGTAGGTCTGGAGCCTTATCTGGATGTTATTCAGATCGGTGATACGACTGCCGGTAAGTATTGCGGCGGGATCTTACTTTCTCCGGAGGATCTTGATGAAAGTCATAAAGATTATTATAAGAATATCTCAAACTGGGGCATGTATATTATGATTTACAGGTATGCCAATGTAAAAGGCATTACTTCATTTACGAGCGGACTTGTTCCGGCAAAAGAAATGCTTGCCGGTGAAGATTACTTTGACCTGAAACCGTTCGGAGATGAATCTGATCCGTTGCTGGGCCGGGCGCTGGCGCATATATTGGGAAAAACTTATGTCGAAAAGCGTTCAGAGAAAATCCCTCTGCTGCTAACCTCTTTGCCGGATAAGAAAAGGCCCATTGACGGAATGTTAATAGCCGAACCGCCGTTTCCGGTATTGGTAAATCCGGAATAATTATCTGATAGAACTGTAATTTATAAAATAAGCCCGCCGGATTTTCTGAATCCGGCGGGCTTATTTTATAATGGATTGTCTGGGTTTATCTGGCTTTGGATACTAACAGATAATCCAGGATTGTCATGGCTGCCATCGCTTCAACAATGGGTACGGCTCTCGGGATGACACATGCATCGTGACGTCCTCTGGCTTTTAATACGGTTTCGTTCCCGTCTTTGTCTACCGTATTCTGATCACGTAACAAAGTGGCTGTCGCCTTGAATGCTACGCGGAAATAGATATCCTGTCCGTTGGATATGCCTCCTTGTATACCACCGGAATGGTTGGTGCGGGTACTGATTGTTCCGTTGTCATTGAAAAATTCGTCATTATGCTCCGAGCCTTTATAAAGTGGGGCGTCGAATCCGTCTCCATAATCAAAACCTTTGACTGCGTTGATACTTAACATGGCGCTTCCCAAAGCGGCGTGCAGTTTGCCGAAAACCGGTTCACCGATACCCGCCGGAACTCCTTTGATAACACAGTTGATCATTCCTCCGACAGAATCACCTTCAGCTTTTGCATTCTCGATGAGAACAGCCATTTCAGAGGCCTTAAGGGCATCAGGACAACGTACGGCATTCGTTTCCGTTGCATCCAGGTCATAATCTTTATACGATCCTTCCAGGCGTATATTGCCGATCTGGGAGGTATATGCTTGTATCCTGATGTTTTGTTGGTTAAGAATTAATTTGGCAATCGCTCCGGCGACACAACGGGAGATCGTTTCCCGTGCCGAACTGCGTCCTCCTCCGCGCGGATCACGTATGCCGTATTTCATTTGATAGGCATAATCAGCGTGAGAAGGGCGGAATACTTCTTTCAGATTGTCATAGTCTCCGGAGTGCTGGTTTTCATTTCTTACGATGAATCCGATCGGGGTTCCGGTTGTTTTCCCTTCGTATATGCCTGAAATAAATTCGACTTTATCGGTTTCCTTACGGGGGGTGGTCAGAGATGATTGTCCTGGTCTGCGGCGATTCAACTCATACTGGATAAAATCAGTATCAAGGGTTACTCCGGCCGGACAACCATCCACAATTCCTCCTATGGCAACACCATGTGACTCTCCGAAAGAAGTCAGTCTGAAGATATTTCCGAAAGTATTCAAATCCTGATCGTTGTATTAATGATTACATCCGCAATCCTGGTCGCCGCAACCTCCTTCACAGTCATGGTCGTCACCGCATTCGTCGCATCCGCATCCGCAACCTCCGCCCATCATCTGGTTCATGGCAGCGATCTCTTCTTCAGTCGGATCGTGTACGTCGATGACCTCTCCGCTGAAGTGTAAAGTTTCGCCTGCCAGCGGATGGTTAAAATCCATCACAACAACATCGTCTTTTACTTCGAGTACGGAGCCATTCATGCGCTCGCCGTTTGAATTCATCATAGGAAGGGTTACTCCTTCTTTTATGCCCTCGTCGTCGAATTTTCCGTTTACTTCAAATATATTTTTCGGAAGTTCCACTACATGTTCTTCAATATATTCCCCGTATGCGTTTTCGGGTGTAAGGGAAAATTGGAATTTGCTTCCTTTTTCAAGGTCTTTGATATTTTCTTCAAAAGCGGGCAACATAGTGCCTGTATCGAATATAAATTGTAACGGATGTTCTTCCGTTGCACGTTCCATTAGTTCGCGTTCATCGTCCTGGCCAACGTTAAGGTCGTAAGTGACCGAAACGAATTTGTTTTTTGAAATTCTCATATCTTTGTATTTTAAATAAACTACAAAGATAGTGCAAGCCGAAGGCAATACAAAATAAATCCTATTTATTTTTATTGTTGAGGCGCCGCCTATCCTTCTATCTTTGTTGTCTCCCTGCTGTTATGTGATGTCCCGATTTTCCGGATGACGGGTTCAGATTGCGTTTTTCAGTTTGTCAAGCGCGGTTTCGAGTTGGCTGCGCGGGCATCCCACATTGAGGCGCATGTAGCCGTTTCCTTCGAAACCGAACATGGCTCCGTCGTTCAGCGCCAGATTCGCACGGTCCCTGAATAAGCCGACCAAATTTTTGTGGTTAAGTTCTAATCCGGTGCAGTCCAGCCATACCAGAAAAGAAGCCTGCGGCATATAGGTTTTTATTTGTGGGATATTGTTTTTGAGGTATTGGTCGACAAATTGTACGTTTTTTATAACATAGTCAAGCATCTGACGGCGCCATTCCGCTCCTTGTGTGTAGGCTGCCACTACAGCCGTATAGGCAAATATTGTTCCGTGGTTGAATTCTCCGGCTTCGAGAAAAGAGTAGAAGTCTTTACGCAGGGAATCATCCGGGACGATAGCATAGGAAGATACGATTCCGGCAATATTGAATGTCTTGCTCGGCGCCGCAAATGTGATACTGCATGAAGCAGCTTCGTCGGATACTGTCGGAAACGGATGGTGAGCGTGAGACGGATAGGCCATCTCCGCATGTATTTCGTCGGAAATGACGATTATATGGTGTCTGGCGCATATAGCCGCCAATTGCTGCAATGTTTCTTTATTCCATACGATACCGGCAGGATTATGAGGATTGGATAAGATCAGAATTTTGCATTTCTCATCGATGATCGACTCAAGATGATCGAAATCCATTTCATAGACACCGTTGACAAGACGCAGGGGATTGTTAACGACTACACGGCCCAGGCTTTCGGGCACTAACCGGAACGGGTGATAAACGGGCGGTTGTATGATTACCTTGTCGCCTTTCCGGGTGAAATGTTCTATTGCAAAAGCGATACCTCTTACGATCCCCGGTATATAACAAATCCATTCTTTGCGTATACTCCAACCATGAAGTTCCCGAATCCAGTTGATAATGCTGTTGAAATATTCATCCGAAGGATAGGTATATCCGAAAACCGGATGTTCACAACGCCTTTTCAGAGCATCAATAATAAAATCGGGAGTCCGGAAGTCCATATCGGCAACCCATAACGGCATCAGGTCCTCCCGCCCGAAGTGCTCTTTTAGTGTGTCATATTTTATACAATCAGTTCCTTTTCTTTCAATGATTTCATCAAAATGGTAAAGCTTCATAAATAATATTTTTTGGGTTTTGTTGCAAATGTAGTACATTTGTCGCGATTTTAATGGGTCTTTATTTATTTTTTATTTATAGGTAAAACATTTAAACTAGAGTGAAATGAAGAAAAATTTGATTTATTTATGCCTGTTTGTCTTTACGATGGGCTGTTTTGGCAGTTGTAGTGATGACGATGATGCCAAAGATGATTTGGTAGGAACCTGGAATCTAAAGCCCGGTAGCTCTATGGATATGACCTGGGAGTCATCGGAAGAAATCGAGATTGCAATAGGTGGCATTTCGATGCCTATGGCCACATCTGAGGTTGCAAAATTAGCCGCTAACTATGGAAGTACTTTATTACCCGGAAAGTTGAAAAGCATTACTTTTAAAGATAATAATAAACTTGAGGCGACATATATGGATAGTAATACGGAAAACTGGGTAACTGCCGTATATGGTACATATAAGGTGGTAAGCAGCACAAAAATCAACTTTTCTCCGGATGTTGATAAATTGCTGGAAGGCGTGGAAGGTATTGATAACGCGACTATGATTGCAATAAAAGCGTTGGCCGTGAAGGGGGTGCCGGTGCATTATACTTTGGGGGATAATCTGAATGATGCTCATTTTTATCTTAATACCAGTACAATCAAAGAAATGAAGCCTTTGTTCACCCTGCTTGCCGCTTCGATGTCGGGTGATGACGCTCAAGGCGCAATGATCAAATCGATTATTGAAAAATTACCGACTGTTCTTGATAATACGGATAAAATAGAAATCGGCCTGAATTTTGCTAAGGCCGCGAACTAAAATACATATCCTAAGCCAATGTCCGCATAGATGGGATACATGGCAAATGTAATGGTTTTAAAGTCGTCTTTAAAGATATCATTTAGCCCCCATGAGAAGTCTGTGTAAACGTTCAGATGTTTGAACGCACGCCATGAAGCGCCGACCTGAACTCCATAGGCAAACCGGCGTATATCATCTGAGAAATCATAAGTAGCGATCCTGCCGTCCGTAAATTCTACTTTGGGACCGGTAGGGTCGCTTTCTCTTAAATATCCGTCGTATACCTGTCCTGAAAAATTCCCTTCCGTAAGAATCGATGCATAAGCTCCCGCATGGAATGTCCAGCGTCTGTCTAAGCGGTATGCCGCAAGGACAGGTAACGTTATGTATGTATTCTGAACGGTTGTTTTCACATTTCCGGTCCAGCGTCCGCTGATCTTTTCCCCACCGTCACCGATAATCTGCGTGCTGTAATTTTTTACACGGGCTTTGGTTTCCATGCTTTTATTTTCCAGCTTCAATCCGGTTGTCATACCCCACTTGCGCGATGTTCCGAGCCACTTCGTTATGTTCGCTTCGAGTGGGATGGAAAGTGTCGGATTATAACCTTTTATCTCCCGGATTTCTTCCGGGAGAGGAATCGGGGAGGTTCCTCCGATCTTAAAGCCGGTTTTTACTTCAATTTCCCAGCCGAGAGAAGTCGAACGTTTCAGACTTTCACTCTGTTCCTGCTGTGCTTTTACCGTTAGTACGGATACTAAGAATAATACGGTGTATATTAATTTTTTATTCACTTTTCGGGTATTTGTCTGTAAGTAATTTATTCATCGGCCTCAAGAGTGATCTCTACTTCGTCGATCAGGAGCCGGCTGCCGGTCGCTCCTTTGAAACGTGCTCCGTCTATACTTGATGTGAAAACGACTGCCAGGTTGTATTTGCCGTTTTTCAGCTTTTCACGATCAATACTCTTTCCGTCACGGTAAACAAACGGTATGTCGAAACGGATCCATTCATCGGATTCCGTCTGGTTTCCAATAACTGCCGCCGATATGATATTCGGATGGGTTAAAACATTTGTTCCGTCTAACGTTTTTGTAACATCGTCCGTTTCGTACAGGACGGCATAGAAATGGCATTTGTCTTTCTTATTTTCTATGATACTTCCGTTCTCATAATAAGAATCTCCGGCTTTATATTTATAATGTCCGGAGAAGGAGACCGGTATGTTATAGAACGGTAGTCCGAATTGAGTGGCTTTCAGTGCATTGGATAGCGCACTCCCTACATTGAATGTGCCGATAAACAGATTTCCTGCAGCAAGGGGCATGCCGAATGTAGCTCCGAAAGAGCCGGTGCTTCTGGTCGTGAGGCATGCGCATTTGCCTATATATCCGTCATTGTATTGTGTTGTGGGAAAATCGTCGGGAGTACTCGCAGCTCCGGTCAGTGAAAAGCCTGCATTACCGCTTGCCCATTCCATCGTAACGGCGCCATTGAGTTTTTCTGCAAATATGTAATATTTTTTACTGGTTCCGACGATTGTGTCTTCAAAGTGGAATATGGTTGAAATCTCATCGACAATGAATGAAACGGTATATGTTTTTTTCCATTGCCGGTCTTCAGAAGTAACGGTATAGGTCTGCGGTGTTGTGAAATTACGCATGGTTCCGCTCTCCGGTTCGATCGTCGCCCCTGCCGTAAGCGTAAATTCCGGAGCCTGCCTGCTGAGATCCGGATTGCCTTTTACCAGTAAGGTGACTTTGTCGTTTTGAATAATCGGGTCACGTTTCAGGATACTATTGTCAACGATGCATTCCGTAATGTCTGCTTCGGCATTCGGCGCTTCGTCTTTGATACATGATGTGAGTAGTAATACTGAGACGAGCAGAAAAGAAAGTCTTATAGTCATGATTCTTTTGTTATATGTCAGGATTTTAATGTTACGATAAAGAGTACCGGATTGTCATTGCTGACAGCTCTGTCCGGAAATTTCCCGGAAATATCGGCTCCGGATTTCAGGTAGCAGTATGATTCGTTGTAAATATCCATAGATTGAAAATCAGCGATATATCCCGTATTGAAAAAATCGTCTTTAAATCCTTTCGATAAGAGGTATGCAGTATGGTCGGTGTTGTCGTAACAGAATGTATAGCAATTATCAATTGTGTGATGATAGGTCGATATAATATGCCGTTTTCCTTTACGTACAGGATAGACGCATGCTTCCCCATCGTATCCGTATCCGGACATCACCGGCAGATTCTGACGTTGTACAATATGAAGCGTATCACTTAACAGGTGTTTCATATCGGCCGGAGACGAGTACGCGTAAACACCATATTCGTCAGCCAGAAGTTCATCAACACAGAACGAACCGAACAGGATATCACGTCCGACATCCGCAATATGTAATCTCCGGTTTGATATTTCGTTCATATCGGAATCCAGTTGATATAAACTGTGTACTATCTGATAAGAATCGTTATTACCGGCGTTTTGCACAAGTTTTTCGGCTGTCGCCCATAAATATCCGTTATGGTATGCGAATGCAGTGAGCTTATGCCAGGGTTGCGTCAGTTTTACCTTTGATATCAGGTTTCCGGAGTAGTCATATTTACTGACATTGCGCTGGCTGTCTATTACGATTACCTGATGGCGGTCGGGGTCGAGCGTATAATCCGCGATAAGAACCTCATCCCTGCCGTTTGTTTCCATTATCATCTGATTGATGAATTTACCGGATACATCAAAATGGAGCAGCCTCCGGTCGGCTAACATAAAAATATTATTTCCATCCTTTTGCACGCGTTTTATTTGTCGGACAACCCCACTGTCGGGTGTCTCCAGCGGAACGGATAGGACCTTGTTTGCGATGTCGGACAACTGTCCGTGGTTTTTTACCTTTACTTCGTCATGAATATATCTGCATACTGTTTTATATCCCTGATATCCATAGGTCAGGGACAGTATCGCCAGAAGCAACAAGCAACCTTTTTTCATAAAATTATTTATTTATAGACATAAACGAAATAATCTATTGTTTAGTGCCTGCGAATATACGAAATAAAATATAAAAAAGACCGGATTACGTCAAAATAACCCGGTCGCATTTTTTATTTGTTAAGTTCGTTCGTGAAAGTCAGTTCGATTACATAGTCGGGATCGGTGGGTACTTCTTTGAATTTGAGGAGAATGCCGTCTTTATCCTGTGTGAATTTTACGGCTTCGCGGTTATGGAACAACACCGCATTTTTCAGTTTGTTTCCGCTGTACGGAAGGAACAGGGCTTTGTCTTCTAAGTTCAGAACATGCACATAGAGAGTTTTTCCTTTTTGTGTGGTTACCCCCCAGTCGTGCGGTTCTACGACGCCACCGCGTGTTCCGTAAATAGTTTCGCCATAGATCTTCATCCATTCGCCCATTTCACGGAGGCGTTCTACAGATACGGCAGGCAGTTCTCCATTTGGCTGAGGGCCGACATTCATCAATAGATTCGCATTTTTTCCGGCTGCTTTTACTAAGAGCTGAATGAGGGTTTTCGGAGATTTGTAATTCTGATCGGCAATTCTGTAACCCCACATCCCGTTCATCGTTTCGCAGGTTTCAAGCGGAAGGGGACTTATATTCTGGCCGGATAGTCCTGCTTTGTTTTCTCCCGGCAGGTCGCGTTCGAATATTTGTATATCTTCTCCGGGAAATGGTGTTATGTGATGATTGTTTCCGATAAGGCATCCCGGTTGCAACTTGTGGATGATACTATATTGTTCGTCAAGATTCCAGGTTTTGGCCGTCATGCCGTCCTCATAAATATCCTTGTCCCACATTCCGTCAAACCAGATGGCGCCGATGGGGCCATAGTTGGTGAGCAGTTCCGTCAGCTGGTTGTTCATAAACATGCAGTAGTCTTTCCATTCGCCGTGCGAAGTCCGGCCCGTATTTTTTCCGGTACGCCCCAAAGGGTAGTAGTCTTCCCTTGTCCAATCCAGATGGGAATAGTAAAAGTGCAGGCGTATGCCCTGTTGCCGGCATTCGTCGGCGAGTTCTTTTATAATATCGCGTTTGAAAGGCGTAGCATCGACAATGTTGTAATCCGAATATCGGGTGTTGAACATAGAAAATCCGTCGTGATGGCGTGATGTAATTGTGATGTATTTGGCTCCTGACGCCTTAATGGCGGAAACCCATTCTTTCGCACTGAATTTTGACGGATAGAAGCCGGATGCCAGTTTTGCGTACTCTTTATGGTTCAGGTTCTTGCTGTGCAGAATCCATTCCCCATCCGCAAGCATGCTATAGATACCCCAATGGATGAATATTCCGAACTTGTCATCCTGAAATGTTTCCCGGGACTGCATGTTTTCTTTCGAGGGCGTATAACCCGGTTGCGCCATTGCAGAGATACTTCCGGCTAAGGAAAGTATTGCGCATAGAATAATGTTTTTTGTTTTCATAGTAATATTATTGTTTAAAATGTTATTGTTTATATCCGGCATTAATTGCTTTCGATCACATTCCCCACACCTGTATACAGCTGTACGGGACTGTCCAGTAAAACGGCCAGTATGGTTATCTCTTCATCAAGTACATTTTCCGGGATGTCTATGTATACGTTTCCGGGAACCTGCGACCAGTAAGGTTTATTATATTCCTTGAATGAGAGCATGGAGCCGTTTCCTACCACCCATACGCGCTGGATTTTGTTTTTTATTCCTTTCAGTTCCACTCCTCCGATCGGTTTGTAGGGAAGATACAGGTATAATACATCTCCTTTTTCGTTTAATGTCGTGTATCCGTTAAAATGAACTTTGGAAATACCGGCGCGTGTATCATAGATTGCTTCTTGGTGTTTGGATATCCATCTTCCGAATGACTCTAATATGGATTTTTGTTCGTCGGGAATTGTCCCGTCGGCTTTCGGGCCGATATCAAGCAGCAGGTTTCCTCCCATGCTCAGGCAGTCGACAAATGTTCTTAATAGCTGATTCGCCGATTTGTAATTCCGGTCGGTAGACTGATATCCCCACGAATCGTTCATTGTCATACACAACTCCCAGTATTTATGTTGCGGGCGGACCACCGGCGCGCCTATTTCCGGTGTGGCATAGTCACCATAGCCCTGTATGCGTGAGTTTAATATAACACCCGGGTTATCCTGCCGGAGCATCTGCACAATTGATTTAGCTTCCCATGCTTCCGCACTCTGTTCCCAGTCGCCGTCGAACCAGTAAAGGTCCGGTTTCCACGTCCGGTTGAGTTCTTTTAACTGGTCAAAGTTGAACCGTACGAAACGTTTCCAGCGTGCGGTATCGTTTTCATACCGTTTTTCCGTACGGGTCTTGTTCGGATAGTCCGGATGCGACCAGTCTAATAATGAGTAATAAAAGCCGAGTTTTAGTCCTTGTTTGCGAACTTCTTCCACAAAGGGTTTTATCAGATCGCGACCGGCGGGAGTACTATTTCGGGCGCTCAGGTTCCCAGCTTTGGTATCCCATAAAGCCACCCCGTCATGATGTTTTGTCGTAATGACGGTGTATTGCGCTCCGCTCTCCTTAATCAGTTTCACCCATTCTCCGGGATTGTAATTTTCTGCGGTAAAACCTTCCGTTTGTTTCATATATTCGTCATAAGGCAGGTAGTTATTAAAGAACGACCAGCTTTCGGAAACTCCATTTACCGCATAGATGCCCCAATGGATGAAGATGCCCAGTTTGGCTTTGCCGAACCATTCCATTCGTTTGTCAAATTCCTTTTCCGTTAATTCCGACGGGACGGCTGTTTCCTGTGCCGATAATTTTCCGTAAATGCATAATATAAGACCGGTGATTATAAGCAATGTTTTTGGTTTTTTGTTGTATTTCATGGCTTTGTTATGTATCAGATTCTTTATCATCGCTCATCCGTATTTTAAAAATATGGAGCAACAAAGAAAGTGATTTTTTTTCGTTCTTACAAGTCTTTCCGGAGCCTGTTGCGTAATTTTCCGGGTGACATATCCGATTGTGCGATGTTTAAGTATTCCTTAATTTTTAGGAACAAAACGGAATTTAATATGTTCTTTTTTGTTTTTATTTTATTCTTTTTAATTATCTTTGTAAAACAATCTTTATATTATAAAACAGGAACATATGTGAATAACTGATTCAGGCGATTTATGACATTACCAAGAACAGGATACTGAAAATTTCACAGCAGACAGCCTGTTTTAATAGAAGCTAATTTTTTAATAAATTTTTGATATATGTTAAAAATGGAAATAGGCTTTACGAAAGTAGTTACGATAGCAATCTGTCTTGCAGGAAGTACTACAATATTTGCACAGGATATTATTTTCAGAAATAATGGTGCTGAGATTCAGGCTATTGTACGAGAGGTTGGGGTAGACGAAGTCAAGTATAAAAAATTTAACAATCAGAATGGTCCGATTTATAGGCTGAGAAAGTCAGAAATTTCTATGATCGAGTATGAAGACGGTAGCCGGGATGTATTTAATGATGTATCTGCATCCATTGAAGACAGAGTGCAAACTTCAGTTAATCAGAAAAATAATTATCGAAGCAACAATATCTATTCTGATTATCAACTTCCTGCATCAAGACATGTACTTAGCGAACAAGATGAAGAACAGTATTCAAAAAAAATTTATCTGGGAGTAGGATACGGTTTTGATTATGGTGGGTTATTCGGTGGAAAGATTGAGCTTCTGCCGATAAAACATCTTGGATTGTTTGCTGGAGCAGGTTATAATCTATTGTCTTTGGGCTGGAACATCGGTGGTACATTGAAGATTTTTCCCGACAGAAAAGTTTCGCCTAACTTGATGTTAATGTATGGCTACAACGCTGTAATAGTAGGCACTGATTCCTATTCCGAACAATATGAAAAGACATCATACGGTGTAACTATCGGAGGGAATGTTGATATTAAAATTGGAAGAAATAATAAAATAAGCGCAGGACTTTTTGTGCCATTTCGTTCAAACGAATTTAAGGAGATTCACGATGATGCGAAAAATGACCCAAACATGTCTCTTTCCCCGTTATTTCCGGTAACTTTTAGTTTTGGTTTTAACTTTGGGTTCTAAATTTTGTTTAAATGTATAAAACGAATGTGTAGGGATAAGTCATAAAAAGACAGAATATTATTCTTTTTTTTCTCATAAATGTTTAATGAAGTAAAAAAAATGGTGGAATGTGATAATTTGCAGGAAAAATTCCCCAATATGATTTCTTTAGCATTATATCAAAGAACCATAAAGCCAAAACAGTTTCTTAATAGTTTTCCGAAATTTTCTTTTTTAGAAGTACAGGAAAAAAGAATAACCCCAATGATTATGTATAATATTGTTTTCATCTTATTTACCGGTTAATGCTCTGGAAATAGATTTACCCAAACTTTCGATGTTATTACCGTTAGCCAGTAATGATGGGTTTAGCAGGTCCGTATTTTCATCTTCGCCGGTTGCTTCTAATTGCATCGGATATATCAGAATGAAACTCTGAGCATTGAAATATTTGTTCAGGTAACCGGGTATCTTTTTCATTATCTGCTGATAGGAAGCTTTGTTTTTACGACTCATTACGATAATCAGGCTGTCGTTCGATTGCATATCACGACTTATGATCAGGAAGTCGTTCCAGTCGTCGAAAATCCTGAATTCGGCCTCAATATGGTTGTTTTTCTGAATATCCTGCAGAATACCGATCGTTTCTTTTGCACCGTAGAAAATGAGTTTACTACCTGTATTCAATGCCATTTTCCACATTTTAACCACCCAGAATGGAAAGCCTAATTCGGATTCGGCGTGTTTGGGGATTACGATTAAGTGGCGTTTGATAGTTGCAACCGGTTGAACCGGTTTATATATAAATGTGGTTACATTGCTGTTTTCTAGGATATGTTCGGTCAGGTTACCTAGGAACGATCCGGATAGTTCTTTTTGAATATGAAGGCCCAGAATAAGGTCTGTTACCTTATTTTCTTTGATAACGCTGGTGATGGCGTTGCCGACACTACTGTCGTATCGTAACAGCGTATGTAGTCTTATATCTGCGGCAGCGGCTGCTTTTTGCGCTTTTTCGAGAATTTTTTCCGATTGCTTGTCTGCGTCCGGATCCGATTCCTGGTTGTTGATAACACTCAATGCATGGAATCCGCGTTTGTTCTCTTTCTTTTTGATCAGTGTACCCAGATTGATTAATTCTTCGATGTTTTCCGGATACCGGACAGGGATCAGGATGTTTTCATTAAATACATTTTCGTTTTCTTTTTCTTCGTCCGGTGCGGATTCTTTCAGGGATATATTTCTTGCGCCTTTCTGTGCGGAAAACGACGCGATTGTACATGTGATCAGGATCATGACGATTGTTCCGTTCAGTACACTTTCGTTTAAGAGCCTGATCGGTTCACCGGAAGCGGTATGTCCCAGTATAATGTTGTAACCGACTGTTACTGCTGCCAAAGTGGCGGCTGCCTGTGCGTTACTCAGCCCGAAAATAATGCTGCGTTCGTCAGTGGTATATTTCAGGGATTTCTGAGTAAGCCAGGCGGCGGCATATTTTGCAGCAATAGCAACGACAGTCATTACGGTTGCTACTTTGATTGTTTCAAAATCCCTGAAAAATGCCCGGTAATCAACCAACATTCCGACTCCGATCAGGAAGAAGGGGATAAAGATCGCGTTTCCGACAAATTCGATCCGGTTCATAAGAGGGGATGTTGACGGGATGAGGCGATTTAACGACAGCCCTGCGAGGAATGCGCCGATAATGCCTTCTATTCCGGCTATTTCGGCCAGTACCGCCCCGAGAAAAACCATTGCCAGTACGAAGATGTATTGTGAAACGCTGTCCTTGAAATTTTTGAAAAACCAACGCGCTATAATAGGAAACAACAGGATGATAATCAGGGCAAAGATTATGATGGATACGGATAGCCGGATCCAGAATTCGGTATTGACTTCTCCGGTTGTCATTCCGACAATGATGGCCAGCACAAGTAAAGATAGTGTATCGGTTATCATTGTTCCGCCGACCGTAACCGCCCTGTTTTTGGCTACTCCGTATTTACTGATGATCGGATAGGCGATCAGGGTATGCGATGCGAACATACTGGCGAGCAGAACGGAAGATGCCATCGAAAAATGAAGAATATACAGACCGGATAAAAGTCCCAGGATCATCGGAATGAGAAATGTATACATCCCGAATAAAAGGCTTTTGGTGCTGTTCTTTTTGAAATCGGCAAGATTAATCTCCAGGCCGGCAAGAAACATAATGTATAGCAGTCCCGCCGTGCCTGAAAGAATGATACTGCTGTCCCGTTCCATCAGATTTATTCCATTAGGTCCGATTACGGCTCCGGCAATAATTAATCCCAGGATAGACGGTATTCTGAATTTGTTGAGTATGATAGGGGCGAACAGGATAATAATCAATATGACAAGAAATTTCAATATCGGGTCTGTCAACGGAAGTGTTATGTTTAGTAAAGTTATCATTATATCTGCATTTTACTGATGTATATAGTGTACAAAGATAAAAAAAAATGTATCAATTTCATAGAGTTATGCTATCTGAATATGTTTGTGTCGAGTAATAAAAGATAATTTACGGATGAGTTTCTCTTACAAATTCATATTTTGTGGTATTTTTTTTGTCAAATTGTTTGGAATTCTAAAAAGAAATATTAACTTTGCCCCGGATTTTAATGGAAAAATGATGATTGCTATTCAAAACCTTTCTATTTTGCGTTCAATTAACGTCGTCGTCGTGGTCTTGTGTCGCGAAGCGTGAGAAAGGTTTGTATGTAGTCGTACGAAATATTTATTTTATGTAAGCCTTTCTCTGATTATAGAGGAGGGTTTTTTTGTTAAATATATGCAAGTTAAGATGAAATTACGTAGTTCTATCAGTACACAAGGACGCCGGATGGCCGGTGCCAGAGCTTTATGGGCCGCCAACGGGATGAAAAAAGAACAGATGGGTAAGCCGATTATAGCCATCGTCAACTCGTTTACACAGTTTGTCCCGGGGCACGTGCATCTTCACGAAGTCGGCCAGTTGGTTAAAGCCGAAATAGAAAAGCTGGGTTGTTTTGCAGCGGAATTTAACACGATCGCTATTGATGACGGGATTGCGATGGGGCATGACGGAATGCTTTATTCTTTACCGTCGCGTGATCTTATTGCGGATAGTGTGGAATACATGGTGAACGCCCATAAGGCGGATGCAATGGTATGCATCAGTAATTGTGACAAAATAACGCCGGGGATGTTAATGGCCGCTATGCGTCTCAATATACCGGCTGTTTTTATTTCGGGCGGACCGATGGAAGCGGGCGAGTGGAACGGACAGCATCTGGATCTGATTGACGCGATGATTAAATCGGCAGATCCCTCGGTAAGCGATGATGAGGTGACGAAGATTGAGGAAAATGCATGCCCTACCTGTGGAAGTTGTTCCGGAATGTTTACAGCCAATTCGATGAACTGCCTGAATGAGGCGATCGGATTGGCGTTGCCCGGAAACGGCACAGTAGTTGCTACACACGCGAATCGTATACAGCTATTCCGTGATGCGGCAAAATTGATTGTGGAGAATGCTTATAAATATTACCGCGATGGGGATGATTCTGTTCTTCCGTTGAGTATTGCCACACGTGAAGCATTCCTGAATGCGATGACGCTTGATATCGCGATGGGAGGATCGAGCAATACGGTGCTTCATCTGTTGGCGGTGGCCAATGAGGCCGGAGTCGATTTTACGATGGATGATATTGATTGTTTGTCGCGGAAAACGCCGTGTCTTTGTAAAGTCGCTCCCAATACGCAAAGGTATCATATACAGGATGTGAACCGTGCCGGAGGTATTATTGCTATCCTGGGAGAATTGGCAAAAGGCGGTTTGCTTGATACTTTGGTAAAGCGTGTAGACGGAATGAGTCTTCAAGAAGCGATAAGAATGTATGATATAACCGGTCCTGATGTTTCGGACGAGGCCCTGAGAATCTATAAAAGCGCTCCGGCAGGGGTGTTTAATATTGTGATGGGGTCGCAGGCGACTAATTATGATACACTTGATGACGATCGCGCCGGAGGGTGCATCCGTGATATCAGGCATGCGTATTCAAAAGATGGAGGGTTGGCTGTCCTGAAAGGGAATATAGCCGTTGACGGCTGTGTTGTTAAAACGGCAGGTGTTGACGAAAGCATATGGCATTTCAGCGGTCCGGCAAAAGTTTTCCAGTCGCAGGAAGCTGCCTGTGAAGGAATTCTCGGAGGAAAAGTAGAAAGCGGAGATGTTGTTGTGCTTGTTTATGAAGGGCCGAAAGGAGGGCCGGGTATGCAGGAGATGCTTTACCCGACATCCTATATCAAATCGATGCACTTAGGTAAAGCGTGCGCGCTTATTACGGACGGCCGTTTTAGCGGCGGTACATCGGGGTTGAGTATCGGGCATGTTTCTCCGGAAGCGGCATCGGGTGGTGCTATTGGCCTGGTGAGAGACGGAGATCTGATTGAAATCGATATTCCGTCGAGAGCAATCAATGTGAAATTGAGCGACTCCGAGCTTAGCTTGCGCCGTAATGCTGAAAATGCAAAAGGTCCGGAAGGATGGAAGCCTGTCCGTGACCGGAAAATATCGAAAGCATTACAGGCTTATGCAAAAATGGTAGCTTCCGCAGATAAGGGAGGAGTAAGAATAATTGACAATTGACAACTTTTGTATATATGAAATCGAAATCGAATAAAATAACCGGTTCGGAAGCCTTGCTTCGAACGTTGATAGCCGAAGGTGTTGAATGCATATTCGGTTATCCCGGGGGACAGGCTATTCCTATTTATGACAAGCTTTATGATTATAAAGATGAGTTACGTCATGTGCTTGTCCGTCATGAACAGGGTGCTACGCACGCAGCACAGGGGTATGCACGTGTAAGCGGTAAAGTCGGAGTCGCCCTGGTCACTTCGGGCCCCGGTGCGACGAATACTATAACAGGTATAGCCGATGCGATGCTTGACAGTACTCCGATGGTGGTTATTGCCGGTCAGGTGCCTTCGTCGTTACTGGGAACGGATGCTTTTCAGGAAGTAGATGTGATAGGTATAACGCTCCCTATTACAAAATGGGCTTACCAGGTACGTCGCGCCGAGGATATAGCATGGGCTGTATCGCGCGCATTTTACATCGCTTCGACAGGTCGTCCCGGGCCTGTGGTTATTGATATAGCGAAAGATGCCCAGATAGGAGGGGTGGACTATGTTTACAAACCGGTTCATTTTGTGCGCAGTTATCAGCCATGGCCGGAGATTGATCCGGAAAGGGTACAGAAAGCTGCAGCGTTGATTAATAGTGCGAAGAAACCGTTTGCACTGATAGGGCAGGGAGTGATATTGAGCGGTGCGGAAAAGGAACTGAAAGCGTTTTTGGAAAAAGCGGATATCCCGGCCGGTTCGACTATACTCGGCCTTTCAGCCATGCCTTCGGATTACCGGTTGAATAAAGGTATGCTGGGTATGCATGGAAATATAGGACCTAACCGTAAAACAAACGAATGTGACGTGCTGATTGCAATTGGTATGCGTTTTGACGATCGTGTGACGGGAAATCTGGATACTTACGCAAAACAGGCCAAAGTCATTCATCTGGACATTGATGTGTCGGAAATGGATAAAAATGTGAAGACGGATGTGAAGGTTCTTGGAAATGCAAAAGATTCATTGCGGGAGATCACAAAATTGTTGAAATCGGCCAAACATACGAAGTGGATCGATTCGTTTGATACGGATGAAAAGGAAGAATATCGTAAGATTATAGAGAAAGAAATAAATCCGGTTGACGGATACCTGCGAATGGGAGAAGTCGTACGTAAAGTTTCGGAGGCAACGGGTAATGAAGCTGTTCTTGTTACCGATGTCGGACAAAATCAGATGATGGGCGTGCGTTATTTTAAGTACACGAAGACACGTAGTGTTGTTACGTCCGGCGGACTGGGAACAATGGGATTTGGCCTTCCTGCAGCGATAGGGGCAAAGTTCGGAGTTCCCGATCGAACCGTTTGTTTGTTCGTAGGTGACGGCGGTATGCAGATGACTTTGCAGGAACTGGGCACAATCATGCAGGAAAAATTAGATATAAAGATCGTTCTTCTGAATAATAATTTTCTGGGAATGGTACGTCAATGGCAGGAATTGTTTTTCAAAGAGCGTTACTCTGCTACCGAGATGGAGAATCCGGATTTTGTCGCTATTGCGAAAGCGTTTAGACTCGGAGCGCGTGAAGTACAGAAGAGAGAAGAACTTGATGGTGCGATTCGTGAAATGTTGAACTATAAGGGCGCCTATCTTCTGGTAGTAAATGTGGAAAAACGCGGTATGGTTTACCCCATGGTTCCGGCCGGAGGTAGTATTACGGAAATGCTTTATTAAATCATAAACGAAGATTGTAGCATGAAAACGAATGATAAGAAATCAATAAAGAAGGCGGTTGAAAAGCCTATAGGCAAACATATTGCAGAACCGGCGGGTTTGATGGATGAGCAGGAAAAAAAACTGTTTACAGTAATCATTTTTTCAGAAAATACGGTCGGCTTGCTTAATCAGATAGCCATCATATTTACACGTCGTCAGCTGAATATAGAAACTTTATCAGTCTCACCTTCCGCTATCGCGGGTATTCATAAATTTACGATTACAACATTTGCGGATGAGGTAACGATGAAAAAGGTAGTTAAGCAGATCGATAAACGGGTAGATATCCTTAAGGCCTATTATAATACCGATGAAGATCTTGTTTATCAGGAGATCGCTTTATACAAACTGAGTACTGAACTTTTTATTAAGATGGATGGCGTAGAGAGCCTTCTCCGGAAATACAATGCACGGGTCCTTGAAGTAAGTGAAGATTGTGTTGTACTGGAAAAGAACGGACACTACGAGGAAACCCAGTCTTTGTTTCGTGAATTAAGTGAACGCATCGGTGTTCTTCAGTTTATACGTTCCGGACGTATTGCTATTACAAAAAGTAAAGTGGAGCGCCTGAGCGATATGTTATCGGCTATGGAAAGTAAATTGGACAGAAATGCATGAATAAGCTTGAAAAAATAGGAAAGTTTGATTTCGAAACGGAGTCGTACCTGCTTGATTTCAGAGGGCGGGTCACTATTCCTATGATAGGGAACTATCTGTTGCATGCGGCGTCGAATCATGCATCTCAACGGGGTTTTGGTTTTAATGATATGACGGAAAAAGATACGGCATGGGTGCTCTCGCGGCTGGCAATAGAGATGATCCGTTATCCGGAAATGTCGGAGCCGATAACCCTGTATACCTGGATTGATGAGGTCGGACGTCTTTTTACAAGCCGTTGTTTTGAACTGACGGATCGTACGGGGGGTACTGTTGCTTATGCGCGTTCGATCTGGGCGGCTATCGATATCCGGACGCGTCGTCCTACTCCGCTTGATACGGAAGCGTTAAGTGTCTATTTATCTGATCGCATCTGTCCGATAGAGAAGCCGGGGAAGATCGCGGCAATAGAAGCGGAATCCGATGGCATCCCGTATCAGGTGAAATATAGCGATCTGGATATAAACGGGCATTTCAATAGTATTAAGTATATGGAGCATTTGCTGGATTTGTTTGATTTGGATTTATTCCGGGAGAAGGAGGTAAGACGCTTTGAAATTTCGTATCTGTCTGAAGGACGGTATGGTATGCCGCTTACCTTGCATAAAAAAGAGACAGAACCGGATCAGTATCATATGGCAATTTGTTTTGAGGAAAAGGCTATCTGCCGTGCGACGGCAACATGGATGAAATAAATAATATTATTTACTAATTATAAAACAAAAAAAATGGCAAAAATTAATTTTGGCGGTGTTGACGAGAATGTGGTTACCCGCGAGGAGTTTTCTTTGGAAAAGGCAAGAGAAGTAATGAAAGATGAGACGATTGCAATTATCGGATATGGTGTTCAGGGACCGGGACAGGGTCTTAACCTTCGTGATAACGGGTTCCATGTGATCGTCGGCCAGCGTAAAGGACCGACATGGGAAAAAGCTTTGGCGGACGGTTGGGTGCCGGGCGAAACGTTGTTTGAGATAGAAGAGGCCTGCAAGCGCGCTACTGTTATTCAGTATCTGTTGTCGGATGCTGCACAGATCGCATTATGGCCCATCGTGAAGAAACATTTGACTGCAGGCAAAGCGCTGTATTTTTCTCACGGTTTTGCCGTTACTTATAAAGAACGCACCCATATCGTACCTCCTGCAGACGTGGATGTTATATTGGTGGCGCCAAAGGGTTCCGGAACATCATTGCGCCGGATGTTTTTGCAGGGACGCGGACTCAATTCGTCTTATGCGATCTATCAGGATGCAACCGGACGGGCGAAGGAACGTGCTGTTTCCCTCGGTATCGGAGTGGGTTCCGGTTATTTATTTGAAACGACATTCCAGAAAGAAGTTTATTCGGATCTGACCGGCGAACGTGGTACGTTAATGGGAGCGATACAGGGAATTTTGCTTGCGCAGTATGAAGTGTTGCGTGAAAACGGCCACTCTCCATCCGAAGCGTTTAATGAGACGGTTGAAGAATTGACACAATCTCTGATGCCTTTGTTTGCCGAAAATGGTATGGACTGGATGTATGCTAACTGTTCTACAACAGCACAGCGTGGCGCTTTGGACTGGATGAGACCTTTCCATGATGCCACAAAGCCTGTTTTCGAAAAGCTTTACAGTGAAGTGGCAAGCGGAAATGAAGCTCAACGTTCTATCGACTCAAATTCGCAACCCGATTATCGTGAAAAATTGAATAAAGAGCTGGCCGCATTGCGTAACAGTGAAATGTGGCGTACAGGCGCTGTTGTTCGTAAACTTCGTCCGGAAAATAATTAATGACGGACGAACTGGGCGATGAAATAAAGGCGAAGAATATGCAAATGAGGAGCATATTCTTCCTTTTCTTTGATGAATAATTAAAATTCATCGATGATTTTTGCAATTCTGTCGATTTTTTTTGCAAAATAAAATTAAAATATATTACTTTATAATCGAATTTAAATAAACATTCCTTTTTATACTTATTGGAGGGGATTGTATATTTTGAATTTTTAATAGTTTTGATCTTGAGAAAGATGATTATAGAAAATACTTTTTAAGTATTAGGTTTTTATTTAGGTGGTTTTTTTGTTATCTTAGGGTGGTGCTATCTGCTGACAGAGCGCACCACTTGTTTTTTATATACCTGAAGTCGCATATCATAGTCTTTTTGACAGGTTTATTTTTTTTCGGAAAGGAGTTGGTGTATCTTTGTTAGTATGTAAATATTGCGGTAATTATCAAAAAAAATAATGAAAGGACACGCTTATGTTAAATCGAAAAAATAAGACCTTATTTTTTGCTCTCAATTTATTTTTTACTATCTGCCCGGTATTTACAGGGAGGGATAAACGTCCAGAATTCTGGCTATTCGTATATTAAAGATTGTTTGGTTATCTAATTAGACTTCTTAGTGACTCTAGGTGTGTATAACTGGCAGGCTGTCTCAAGTTTATCTTGGGATGGCCTGTTTAGTAAAAAAACGGGTTATTCCCTAAATCGGATG
>JAITVS010000018.1 GCA_031285685.1 Tannerella sp. | reverse complement strand
CATACAACCAAATTCAGAAACATGCTTTGTGGCATAATTTCCTCACTCCTTAACATCTTTGCCCATCACCGCATCTATCACCTTTCTATTCGCTTCGTCTATCTTCTTTTGATTGAAGTTGATATAAATGTCCGTTACGGTATTCTGGCTATGTCCCAACGCAGCGGCAATGGTTTCTTTCGGTATTTCCAAATCGGCGGCTATCGTGGCCCAGGTATGCCGAAGCGTGTAGGTGGTGATATGCGGGAGGATAGGTGTTTTCTTTTTATATTCTTCAATTGGCGACCGGAACTTCACACCGGTAGTAATCTCTTTCAGGTATTTGTTGATCTTCTTTATAAATGCCTGATGAAAGAGGAATTGCCTCTGAAAAGTGTATTGCCCGTCCGGGAGCCTGTATTTCTGCAAAATCGCTTCGGCCTCCGGCTCTATCCTTATCTTGTAGATTGTTTTTGTTTTGGCTCTTCGGTATACGGCATACCCATTCTCAAAGGTAGACAGCAGGAATAAGTCTTTCACATTGATGCCTATAAAAAAGAAAATCAGTTTTGCCATATCAATGGCCCACATCTGATATTCGTTACCCTGGTAGTTGAATAATGCCCGGATTTCTTCAATGGCGATATTCCGCTTTCGCGTTTGTTCTGTTTTTATCTTGAATCTCCGGAAGGGATAGATGTTCAGGCTTGCAACCTCGTTGTCTATGGCATTATTGAACACAGCCCTTATATTACGCAATTGTATCGAAATATAATTGACGGATAATCCTTTCGCTTTCATTTTACGCTCATAGCCTTCCAGCCATGAGTGATTGATATCCTCGAAGTAGAGTGTTGTCGAATACAATTCCTCTATCATATTTAACGTGGTTATGTAAATCGCCTTTGTCCCTTTTTCCGTTTTGTTGTTTATGAATGATCTGAAATAGTCGTTGAAAGAAACCTCTTTGGTGTTTTTCGGCTGCATGTACAGTTGCTTCAATTTATTTGGAGACAAGCGGGCGCCTTTTTTTTCATTTTCCTTAATAATATCCATCAGCAGAACGTATTCGGATGTAATCGTATTATTGTACCTGATGGCATTTTGTTTATTTTCTTTTGTCACGATGAACTGTCCGGTGAGATTGTCAAATTCATGTTCGATGGCATCTATACCCAGCGAGATACACACGTAGTTATTTCCTTCCTTTATCCTTATCTTAACGGGATACCGGCCATTTTTATTCGCTCTTCTTGTATCTATAAATGCGGAAAGTTTCATATCTTTATCTGTAATATGGTTTTACGATCGAAATCTTTTGCAACAAATTTGCAACATTTGGACTTCAAATATCGGAAAATATCGGCGAAAACCGGACGAAAAAACTAATTATTTTTATGAGTGGTCACGAAAAAAGGCTGCTACTGAAAGTGTAACAGCCTTTAAATCAGATAAATATCTTTCGTGATTCGGTTGGGATTCGAACCCAAGACCCACAGCTTAGAAGGCTGTTGCTCTATCCAGCTGAGCTACCGAACCGATCTTTATTTGGGACAAAGGTAGCATTTTAATTTGGAAATACAAATACGGGCTAAATCTCATCAGGGCAACTGCATCAAATTTTCACAAGTTTTTTCAGGTATCCTATATCTAATGCCGCTTTGTAGCATAATATATAGAGAAAGAGGAACGGATTAAGAATGCTGCATTTCTGACGAATTTCGGAGATTGAATAAGGTACAAGCATTCTGCTTGTTTTAAACCATGCTCGTAACTCGTCTTTCTCTGTTATCACGCGATACGCCGTATCCCCCAGTCCGTAAAATGCACGAAGTTCTATCGGTAAGGGTATTTTCAAAAATCCGTCCGTGCCCGGAAGCGAGATGCAGAAATTGTTTTTCCGCCGGTACAGGTAAGCGTTTCAAGCCTCTTTTCGGCTTCTTGAAGTTCTTTTGCCTTATCTTCAATGGCATTTACGAGCGTGCCTTCGGCAACCTGTGTTTTTCCGCTGCGCAAGTCGGACAGTTGCTGTCTAAGGATGGAAACAGCTTCGGTGGCATTTTTGATTTTGGCGGTTATGTTGTCAAAGAAGAGAAATGATGACGGGCTGTATCCTGTTTACATACGGGTAAAATACGATTCTATGGTTTCTCCGAGCGGAGAAAGTACATTTCCGGGCGCGGCCATAAAATTTGCCCTGATTTTCCCCTCTTTTTATTTGGAGGAAAAGTAACAGACCGCTACATTTGCCGCATAAAAGTAAAAATCACCCGAACAAATCAATGATAAATTATGGGCATCAATCGTTTTTTCCAGTTTTTCCTTCCGAAAGAAGCTAAATTCATCGAATTGCTGATCGGACAGACCGACGACATTGTCAAAGCTTCCGATTTATTAGTCCAATTTGTGCAGACGGAAAGCCAGGAGCAAAAGAAATCCATTTACGCGAAAATCAAGGAACTGGAGAAGCATTGCGACACGCTTACCACCCGGATACTGGACGAGTTGAACAACACGTTTATCACTCCCTTCGACCGGGAAGATATTCACGACCTGGCCGCGCAGCTCGACGATGTGCT
>JAITVS010000053.1 GCA_031285685.1 Tannerella sp. | reverse complement strand
AATAACGCTGACGTTGATTTACCATGCCGTCTTTACAATGATTCAAACTACCACATTTTGGACAATCCATACTTTTTTTCTACAAAGATAGTAAATCTATATGAATTTAACAATGCCTTATTTCCTAATCCTGCAAATGATTTTGTGAATATAACAATTAGTTTAGAAAAGAAAGAATCTGTCAAAATCACTTTATATGATTTATCAGGAAAGCTGCTTCAACAACACTCTTGTCCGAATCCAGAAAAAGATGAATTCCATAAAACAATAAATATCAATAATCTTAATAGTGGTATATATATAATCAAAGCAATTGTCGGAAATAAGATAATCAGCGAAAAAGTGATTAAGAAGTAAATCAAGAAGCTATATGCAGTCACGTTTATTTGCTAAAAAGCGGAGCAATGTGGAATTTTTCTACTTTTTATTTATATTTGTCGATAATAGGAATATTTCAACATTCATATTATGAAAAAAATACTTACTTTTATTATGTGCTTTTGCAGGGTTAGCAAACGCGCAGGTTAGAACATATATAGCCTCCGATACAAATGGAATTTTGCCGGATTCAATCACACTTATTCCGGCAGTAATAAGGTGCTTTACAGCGGAATTGCTATCAGCTATGATGAAAACGGCCGCAAAATACGGGAAGACGGTATCATCAACGTGAATGGTGATAATGTATTAGACAAACATGACCAAGTGTACAAAACCGAATATACATAATTGTATACCCGGGAATTCCCATAGAGCACTATGACTATTCTTACTCCGACGGAGAATGGTTAATGTTTGCCAACACAATCGGTACGGAGTATAACGAGAAGGACCTTCCGGTTGTGCTGATGGATACCCTGTTTAATATATCGTCTGTCATCTTGGATCGTGCCGATGTTGCCGAAGCCAATGAAATTACCCGCATGGAAGTTTCGTATAATGAAAATAATATGCTTGAAGTCATTACAGAGTATAGACCGGAAAAACAAACGGAAGGCGATAATGATTGGGGTTACTCATACAAATTCAGGTACGCTTATGATGAAAAAGGGAATACGGCAAGTATGGTCGGGATTGACGAAAATGGTTCCGGCAACGAAACTTATTATGAAAACGTATACCTGTTGGGAGGTAATTCCAACGATCCCGTAACGGATATTTCTCCAAAAGTAAAAATCATATTCGCAAACGGACAACTGAACATAACATCCGAAGAAGGTGCGCCGCTTGACATCGCTATTTACAGTATACAAGAAACACTTGTCGCACAGCAAAGGGGTAGTCAGGAAATAAATAGGGAACCCTAAATACCATTCATCACCTAACTAAACGAACTAAACCATTTTATCTACAAATACGAAGCAGATTAGGTGTATTCCTGATCCGCTTCGTATTTTTTTCCGTTCTTTATCGGTTCATTTGTCTTCATAAATAAAAAAAGAGCGTTCTACTGATTCAGCCGTTTGCACTTTGGGTTCGAGCATGCTGCCGTATTGCCAGGCTACGACCGTGACCTTTAACGGATATTTAGCATTGGGAGGTATTTCTGTCAATATCAATTCATCACCGTCAATATAAGCCGGTCCGCTACGTACATAGTACTGCACCGGAAGTTTTCTATCAGAGGTGGCTTTCAGGCGAACAGAATATATTCCGGCCTTTATATCAGGTATTACGGGGAATTTTATTTTCTGTACTTCGCCTTCCGTCAGTGTGGGAGCCATCCTCCACGAAATCGGGCATACCGCATGTCCGTAAAACAAATCCGATTCGGAGAAAGCAAACATTCCGATCCCCGATACACGTTTATGTGAAACTCCCGGACGGTAAAAACTCAACCGGAAAGTGGTATCGTTTATAACTTCGACAGGGCCGCAATAACGTTTAATCATGACAGGCTCAATCGAATGACTGTCGGATAACCGGCTGTACGTAGAATCCGTAAATACGGCTTTCGCATGTATATTCCTATTTTTTCCGTCGGTGAGAAATAGGAGTTGTTCATCAGGTTTCAGGATCCGTCCATTCTGCATCATAGTGATATACTGCTTTTTCTTGTTTCGTTCGCGCGTATAAATACTTTCTGTCCAACGCGCCATTTCTTCATCAAAATACCAATAAGCAGAATCTCTGTTTCCACCGTATCCCCGGTAAGCATTTGTTCCGGCAACAGGCTGTGCATTCTTACGCCAACGGTCGGCCAGCCAACCGTCTTCACGGCACAGCTTTTTAAGTGGCATCAGTGACTTTCCGTCCCATTCTTCCGGCATCCTGTACTGAACCGATTTCCGGATAAATGCAATCAGATACCGGAGATCATCCTGACTGAAATCACTATGTCCGCGGCCATCATTGCATAAAAGAGAAATAACACTTCCGGGATACTGACGCATAAATTTAAACGAATCTTCCACACGGAATTCATTCCATTCTCCGGAACCGATACATATCAGCCCGGGGATACCGTCAATATTCCGGTTTTCCCAATCCGGATTAAAATGATTACAGCATAAATAGGTAGAGCGCGGCGAATCCCCGTGAAAAGAAATCATCGCCAGCGTGCGTTCCGGATTCCATGCCCCGAAATTCCAGGGTTGTGAAGCCTGAGCGGAATGACTGAGATATACAACGGGAGCATACTTTATTTCTTCATAGCCGGATATTTCCGCCAACTCGCGAATCGTTTCATCAAACAAATCCTGAGCACCAGCTTTCACATCAAAGACGCCGGCCGGGTCAAGTCCGGGTGTTACCCATATCTGTCCGAAATTCAATTCCGACATTGCCTGCCGGAACAAAGGATCTTCCAGGATGCCTTCTTCAATTTGATTATGCCCGCTTACAATCAATCCTCTCAACTGTTTACACGAAGAGGGTATCCAGAGAAAAGCGCGCCGTGGATTATTTTCATCATCTCCGGGCATACTTTTCAAATCTGTTTCCCATTGATAAATACGATATTCCGAATAATTGATATCTTTATTATTTCCGGTCGATTGCTTATTCTGAGCCTGAATGACCTGTGCCAAAAGCAGAAAAGCAAACAGATATAAAGAAACATCTGACTTTTTCATTTTTAAATAATCTTCTTTTAGTTTTAGTTAAACTTCAAACGAACCGGTTTGACCGGTAACATTTTTTACAAATCCACTTGTTTATAGTCCGTCACATCTATTTTTACCCCTTTTTTATTTTTCGGAGATTTTACAGTCACCGGTTTTTCACAAGTGATAAAATATTTACCGTTTTTACACTCGAGGACTACGTTTGTCTTTTCCGAGGCCTCTATCGTAAAACCTTTTGCATTTACAAACTTTCCGTTTCCAAGGAATAATACAAAATCCGTCCCCTGCTCACTTACAATCGCGTAAGTTCCCCTTACGGACATATTACGATACTCCACTCTTTCGTCATTTACCGAAGAAAACAGATAGTCTGTCCGACCCGATTTACTTCTCACCGTTAATCCGACAAAATCACCCGATACACCTGCCGGTGTAAATGGTTCGATCGATTGTACGGAACGTCCTTCTCTTTCAGTTGTCGGCTCGAAAACACTTACGAAGGGGGTTCCACGCTTCACCATGCTGGCGTGCCGCAATTGTCAGAAAAGGCGCTTTATCTACTTCATACGGCAGGCCTTCGTTCGTACGAAAGGCTTTAGATGCGGGCGCTTTGATTGAAAAAATTTCACGCCCTACATAACCTTTCATCCATAGATTCATATAGACATGATTGCCATCAGGCATAGACATCTTCCATATTACCCGGTAATCATTGTTAATCTTTGCTGATTTTTTATCCCACATATAATCCAGGGCAAACAGATGTCCACCTGCAAAAGCCATTTCATCGCTTGAATGGAGTTCCAGGTTTTCCCCTTTCAGATCCCGGATAAACATTTCCTGTCCCAGATTGTGATAGTAGTAATCATGAAACTTTTCTCCGCCGTGCTGTCTTTTCGAACGAAAGATATCCACATAATAACCTGTAGTCTCACCTGTACGGACAATACTCATCATCCGGTTCTGGTCACTACGGCTTTCGGGTTCAAGAAAATAAACTTCGGAATATGTAATATCCGGATAATAACCGCCTTTTTTTTCTGACTCAGGATAGCAACTTAACAGATCGAAAGGGTGATTGCTCAACATTTCAGGATATTTGGAAATTCCATCGACCATAACCGTATTATGTGCAGGAAACTGCGAATAATATTCCAGATAGGGTTTTTCGAAATAAGTCGAGCCGATTCCCGATTCGGCTCCCAGCACATAGCCTTTCCCGTAAAGTTCCATCGCCACACCATTTGAGTGGGCATGATTACCATATGAACCATACTGGGAAATCATCATACCGCCCTGAGGATCATCGTATTTATTCCGCTGAACAAACAAACTCACATTCGGGGCATAAAACGTCTGGGTCACATAATCGTTCAATTGTGCTTTTCCGGTGTTTTTATCCAACACCAAAGGCTTACTTGTAAAAAAAGAAGATACCTGCGCCGGTATTTTTTCCTGGTTTGCATCAGTTTCTTCAGCTTTAGGTTCGAATAATTTATACATCTCCGTAAACTTAATTTCATCTTCACGATTTCCGTATTTTTGCGCCATACGTATCATATCACTCATGGCTTCTGTATTCAACGGACCGTAATAGGTATCACCGAAAGCGGAAATTTGCCTGTTCGGAAACAAATATTGAGGCAATACGGCGACTGCTTTTTTCATAACGGGGGTGTAGGGCAACAAGTTCTGATGAAAGGTGTTGTCGTAGTCGCGTATAAAATTGGTCAGGTCTTTCGTCACTCCAATGGCATAGCCGGGGCATTCGTTCCAGATCCCGGTGTTATAATCATAGCCGTATTCCATAAATTTCGTCAGTGACCATTGACGGGCAGACGTTTGATTAAGAATATAATCGATATAGTGTTCGCGTCCTTTGCCATCGGCATATTCCGGATTATCTTCAAGGACCATCGCTACCTTCAGGATAAACTTGGCCTGATGCAAATTCCAGTTATTTTGCGGAACGCCATTTTTGATGGTAATGTCAATCCATTTTTTCAACGTATGTTCGTAAGCTCCCCTCAATCCTTTTTCAAGCGCAAGATTGGTTCGACCGGCAAGTATTTGCGGTTCTATCTTAACGATATAATCATACAGAAAATCGTATGTATAGGCCAATTCGTTGAGGGGACGCTCTTGTATCACCTCGAAAGTCGACAAACCGACGAGCGTTTGCGCATGACCGTTATTGAGGTCTACCGGCTCTGTCCAGTAATACATGCCCATCAGATAGGTATCAAAAATATCGAAAGCAAATTTTCCGTATTTTTCTTCGCCTGTCAGCCAATAAACAAACGCAGCATCTTTGGCTAATTTTAAAATTTCTTCATTGACACTCTCGATACTGTTTCCTGAAACGTTACCCTGCTCTGCCCATTCCAATGGCTGACCCTCTTTAGCCGTATTATGAAAATAAACACCCTTCGTGTCGTCCATATACGGGATAATATCTTCTAATCGGGGTCGTTTGATTGCGCTGTAGACGCCCCGTGTACTCCCGAAACGGACAGTAGGAACAGGTGCTTCACCATCGGCATGAGAATATACGCCACCTCTTATGTATACATTGGTAGCCTTGCTCTTCCAGTACATCATCAAACGGGAAAGTAACCAGTCCGGCTGCATCTGCGTTTTTTCCACATACGGGTCAATACGGTTAAGAATGCCGTCCAACACTTCTTTCGCCCAGGACTCTTCTTCCATTTGTTTTTGCAGAACCGGTTTATATTCCTGCGTTGTCAGCAAACGCGGATGTCCCTGGGGAAGATTTTCCGGCAAGGGTATATTTTGCGCATTGGTAAATGTACCGGCTGATAATACGAATAGCAATACGATTTTCCTCATTGCTTATATTTTAATTGCCTTAATATCATATTCTTCATTCATCTTTATTTGATCAAATCCCAGTAAACAACATAACGTTGACGGTGTATTTTGTAAATCGGCTCTAAGCGGATGTTTTCATCGTCAACAAAAAACACCAGCTTTTCACTATCCGATGGTTTAATATGCCGGTTTAGTTTCTTTTTGTCTAATTTCAGTCCGGTTTTCATATCAGCCGGAACATTATAATCGTAGGTATAGTAATCATTGTGTAATGCCGGATTGGAGTACGGAGCCGGAGTAACCATGCCTTCTGTTCCCATTACTCCTGCCAGTACCAACGGTCCGTACATGACGGCAAACTTATCCGGATTATCATTCGCTTCCCAAACCTGCAACGACATCGGATAATTTACCTCTATCTCATCACCGTCTTTCCATGTTCTTTCCACAACGATATAATCCGACGGTTTTTGTTTTACACTGACTTTCTTTCCGTTCACTTTCACTTCCACATTTTTCGTCCACGACGGATAACGCAGATACAACGGCATTTTTAATTCTTTTTCGACACGAAGGGTCAGACTGACCTTTCCGTCATTCGGAAAGTCGGTTTCCTGTCGGACTTCCAGACCTTTTTCTCTCCAGGTCAGTTCGGAAGGAATAAACAAGTTCACATACAAACCATCATCTGTATGATAATAAATCGCTTCGTTATATTTTGCATGATTTTCAAATCCCGTTCCCACACAGCACCAAAAGGATTGCTCCGGAGTGCTATACACCTTATGCGCCCCCGGAAGTAGCGGCAAAAAATAAGCCACCATACCGGACTCCGGGTCTTGTTGACCTAAAATATGGTTATACAAGGCTCTTTCATAAAAATCCGCATATTTTGCATCTGCACTCCAACAAAATAAATGACGGGTAAGCTTCAGCATGTTATTGGTATTACATGTTTCCTGTGTGTAACCGGTCAGATTCTCAGATATTTTATCGGAATGGATAAACTTTTCCTTGTGACTGTTTCCACCGGTACAATAAGTCTGATGATCTATAACCGTCTGCCAGAAAAATTCGGCTATGTCTTTGGAGCGTTCGCTTGCATGCAACTCGTAGTTGCGTGCCTCACCGATTACCTTAGGAATAAAAGTATTCGCGTGTTTGAAATAAAGACTATCCTCTCTTTCTGCCAAAGGATCTATTACCGCGTTGTGATAGAAAAATTCCGCCAGTTTTTTGTGGTTGGGATTTCCTGTTATGGAATACAAATTGTAAAACGATTCATTCACTCCTCCGAACTCATTCCGGATCATCAACCTCCGTTGTTCTTCGGTAAGGGGCGAAAGCTTGCCGTATGCCCATTCGGCCGTTTTCGTTACAATTTCCAACGCTTGTTTATTGTTACAATACAGGTATTGGTCTATCAGTCCCGAATAAATTTTATGCAACGTATACCAGGGCGCCCAGACACGCTGTCCGGCAATATTCCGGTTAATCAGATTTTCGGGATAGGCACTCAAATAGCCTTTCTGCCCGTTCTCCAGCAAGGTATTCTGTACTTCCGTCAATCCCCCGATAAGACTATCCGACTTCAACTTATATACCTCATCACCCGTTGAAGCATACAAATAAGCCAGCCCGGACATAATATGCCCTGTTGTATGCCCGCGCAACTCACAATCAAGCGACTCCCAGCCCCCCAGCTTTTTAACGGAAGAATATCCGCCTTCCAATCCGGCATATACGCCTGCCGAAGTGCGAAAACTATGCAACAGACGGTCTACATCAAGAGAAAGAATCCATTTTGATTCACGCTCCATATTTTCCCTGAAAGGTGATTCCAATAAACGCACGTCTTTCATATCAAAAGCATAGACCCTAACTTCACCCTCAACCGGTAATTTAATTTTTCCTTCATGCTGTCCCGGATAAACAGACTGTGCATTCGCAATGCTACAGTATAGAAAAAACGCAAACAAGAAACTTAATCTTTCCATCAAGCATACGTGTATTAATAGTTTACAAAACCTGATTTTTCTTATATGTTTTATATTTTCTCACATCGTCCTTTGCTGCAGGTACAAAATGTACTGCCGCACCGCCGCTTGGTTTTAAGCGAAAATGCAAGACGGATTGACTGTCTACAACGAGCCTCGTTACGCGAACTTTCGTTCTTGTCTTTATCCGTTCGTCGTCCGTATAGATATTCGCGATGTATTTCTCTCCGGTTGCAAGAAAATCAAGCGGAGCAGAGATCGTCCGCGCGTCGGTATTCGTCATACTTCCCATGAACCACTCATTGCTGCTCCGGCGGGCGATCGTTACAAATTCGCCGATTTCTCCGTCAAGCGCTTTTGTATCATCCCATACGGTTTTTACCTGATCGAAAAATTCTATTTCCGGCTCTCCCTGATACATTGTCGGGTTATCATACCAATACAGGAACTGCAACGGACTGTAATAAACAGCTGCCATGGCCAGTTGGTGCGCATGAGTTGTTTTAAGCCGGTTATTATAATAACATATCGTATAATCGCCTGCTCCGGCTAAAAAGCGGGTATACGGCAAAATTACATTGTGCGTGGCATCCGGCATTTCTTCATTCCCACGGATCCCTTCCTGTGTCAACAGATTAGGGTATGTACGGCTGAAACCGGTCGGACGATACTCATCATGAATATCCACCAGGATTTCATATTCGGCGCATTTCTTTACGGCATCATGTAGCCAGGTGCTCCATTGTTGATTTCCTATCTGAACGAAACCGAATTTGATACCTTTGATACCCCATTTTTTATACAAGGGCAGAATTTCATCCAATTGCCGGTATAACGCGCGTTGATTCACATATACAAATATCCCGATCCCTTTACCGGCAGCATATTTTATCAATTCCGGAAAACGGATATTTTTATCTTCACGCACAGTAGTGGCGTCGGAACCGACCATCATTTCCGGGCCATACCAACCGGCATCCAGATGGACATACTGCAACCCGCGTTCCGCAGCAAAGTCCACACAAGCCATTGCTTCTTCCTGACTTAATCCGGAACGGATGACTTTTCCGGGTTTTATCCATGAAGCATCCTTTATTTGATTTTCCGGATTAAGATTTAATATGATATCATTATTTGCAATCAGATCTACCGGCCTTTCTGCTGCCATAATAATCCGCCACGGAGTACTGTATGGTGTAATCACATCGGCAGATCCGTATAAAGAAGCCTGTAATGTATTGGCTTTTTTATCATTCAGACGAAATTTCATGCGTGTATAGTCTATCATCTCCGCTTCAGCCAAAGCAACCGTCAGTCCGTTTGGAAGCTTCAATGTCAGAGGACGCTCACATTCGTCCGTCCAGTTTTTCAGCGGCAGCAATGAATAGGGTCCCTGAGCCCAACGTTCATAATACGCCATCGTTCCTTCGGGCAGCGAAAACTGTGTCTGTTCACCCGTAATATGAAGAAACAGCCCGTTGGTCGCCTCGGGGAAATGATAGCGGAAAGCAACTCCTTCGTTATAAGCTCTCACAACAAAATTCATTAAATAATAGCGACGTTTATCATAACCGTTATCGGTAACGCCGGTTTCATCTCCTCCGCCTTTCCGGAAATTCAATATCATTTCGTTATAATAATCGCGTACGACACTACGTTCTCCATAAACAGGTTTCCATATTTGGTCCGCATTCTTCATCTCCGCCCCGATGAAAGTCAGGTTTTCACCCCAGTTTTTGTTTTCATCATTCGGTATGCCAAGAGCCGATTCAAAAAGCCGGTTCTCTATCAAAACCCCTAATTCGGATTCTTCGACGACAGACTTTCCATCATAGGAAAGTACATAATACATCTGCCTTGTTTTATCGGCAAATTCTTTCTGGTAAAATGTAAATTCATACTTACCGTCAGGCGAAACCAATTTTCGATGTGTCTCCTGAATAACGGATTGACTTTGCAGTTCCGTTACCGGCAAAAAGCAAAAACAAGCCAGTAGAAATATATTAAAACCTTTTCGTTTCATGCGATTATTTTATTTGAATATTTTGAACATAATCTTCCATTTTCAGATTCATCTCATCAAATGTAGTTACTTTTTTTCCGTTGATCATTATATTTTCAAAAGTAATGTTTTTTACGGTGCGTTGCGCGTCATATCCGCGAATAGCAGAAGGATTTTCCCCTATCCCGTTGTAAGTGATATGACGGAAAGTAACCGCTTCGACACCACGTCCGGGTTCATGATCGTATTTGTCATTGTAATGAACTTTCACGGTAAACAAGCACCCCTCCTGAATATTTTCCACGCGTATGTCTTCGAATAAAACCCGGCGAACCAGATTCCGGTCGCCAACACTGATCGACATGCAACCCTGATAAGCCCGGTCGTCTTCATCGTGCTCCAGAATATCAATATTCCGGAACGTAATATCCTCCAATGTATCTCCCGGTTCGCGATTATAGTTACCATGCCCACCCATATTTACCGGATGGGCGATATCCGCCCACAAAACCGAATTTTGCACGGTAATATTCCGCGCATCTCCGTAAAAATTCCAGCGGTGTGCATACAATGCGATACAATCATCGCTATTACGCATAAAAACATTATCTATCAGCACATTGCTACAACTCATCAGATCGATGCCATCGCTCCAGCCCTTGTTACTGAAACTGTTCAGGTTTTTCACCGTCAGACCGTCCGTTTCCCCGCCGAAAACGGTATAATGGTCGGGGTTAATAACGGTTATGCCGTCTATTTCGACATTCTTAGCGTGGGTAACCTCAAAGCCGCGTTGTGCGTTAAAAATAATTCCCCGCCCGATAAAACGGACATTTTCCGCCCTGTTGCAGATAAATTTTCCCTGAACAATGGCTCCCGGAGCCAGATAGACCGTTTTACCGGAAGCGATCGTAAAACTATTGCCCGGCAGGTCTTTCGGACGGTGTACTCCTTCTCCGAAATAAATCACATCCAGGTCATCGGGAGACGGAATTTCGGTTTCCGGCGGATTTGCAAAAATATGCAGGTTATGAAGTCTGTCGCCATTGACTTCCAAAGACAACTTTGCCGGTTTATCCAGCGAAAAATAAATGATATTCCGTTCTACCGTATGTTGTATATTCCTGCTCAACGGACGTATTTTCACATCGTACACCATTCCGTTGTTAACCTTTACGCACAAATCGACCTTTCCTTCAAAATCAAACTGAACCATGGAGGCTTCCGATTTCGTGTCCATATCGACATGTACCCTGTATTCATACAAATCGCGCCATTCTTTTTCTCCATGCAGACGCACCAGAACCGTAAAATCATCGTTATGCAATGCATAGACCATCTGTTGCGGCACCGGATGCAGATTCAACTTCTGCGCAGATAAAAGCATTGGCAAAAAGATCGCCGCCAATAAAAAGTAAACCCTGTTAACTTTCATATATTCATAATTTTATATCATATCTTCGTATTTCCCTCAATGAATGATAACCTGCAATCTTTGCCCCGGAAAACACCTTAATACGGCCTAAATATAAATCCGTTTACCGCATATATCACAAATATATACGAAACGGATTGAATAAACACCTAATATCCGTCCGTAAAAAATCTTCCACCAAACAGGATTTTCCGGAAAAAGTGTTATCTTTACACACATTTACTACCATAGAAACAAACAATAACCCTCAATACATTACAGCCATGAAGAAAATCTTAACATGTTTACTCGCTTTAAACCTCTTTGTTCCCTTGTCGGCAGAAGAGATTACGATCAACAGTCCGGACAAAAACCTTCAGGTGAACGTTTCCCTGAAACACGGAACGGTGTTCTACCATGTGAATTACAAGGACAAAAAAATCCTTGAAGATTCACCGCTCGGCATGATAACGAATGTCAGTGATTTCAGCAGAGCGCTTTCGTTTGTCGAAAAAAAGGAAAACGTAATAAATGAAACGTATGCCGAAAAGAAGATAAAAAGAAGCAAAGTGAACTATCATGCAAATGAAGTGATTTGTACATATGAAACGCCTAAAAAGGAAAAAATCAGCATCGTATTCCGTGTAAGCAACAACGATATCGCTTTAAAATACACCTTGGCACAAAACGGTGAGACAGCCCGCTGTATTGTTGAAAAGGAGTTAACCGGATTCCGGTTTCCCTCATTCACAACCACATTTTTATCCCCGCAGGCAACGCCTATGATCGGCTGGATGCGAACAAAACCGAGCTATGAAGAAGAATATATACCTGACGAGCCGATCGGCATGGTTTCCAGATACGGTGTGGGTTATACATTCCCCTGTTTATTCCATGTCGGGGATAACGGCTGGGCGCTGATCACGGAAACAGGCGTCGGCAGTCTCTATTGCGGCTCCAAACTCAGCGAAGCAGCAAAAGACGGATTATATTCCATCGCATTTCCCGAACAAGGTGAAAACAACGGTATCGGCAGCGCACAACCCGGCATTTCATTACCGGGAGAAACGCCATGGCGTACCATTACGGTCGGAGATAATCTGAAACCCATTGTGGAAACAACGATTACAAGTGATGTTGTGAAACCGCAGTATGAACCGTCGAAAGAATACAAGTTCGGACGTTCTACCTGGAGCTGGATCATGTGGCAGGACGGAAGTATCAACTACGAAGACCAAAAAAAATACATTGATTTATCGTCAGCATTGGGATACGAGTTCGTGCTGACGGACAATTGGTGGGATACACGGATCGGACGGGATAAGATCGAAGAACTGGCAAAGTATGCCGAAAGCAAAAACGTAGGCATCTGCCTGTGGTATAATTCCAACGGTTTTTGGAGCGATGCGCCGCAAGGGCCTAAAAATTGTATGAACACTTCAATAGCCCGTAAAAAAGAAATGGCCTGGATGAGAAGCATCGGAATCAAAGGAATCAAAGTCGATTTCTTTGGTGGTGACAAGCAGGAAACGATGAAGCTATATGAAGAAATCCTTTCCGACGCCAACGATTTCGGTTTGGCTGTCATCTTTCACGGTTGCACCACCCCGCGGGGCTGGGAACGTATGTATCCGAACTTTGCCGGGAGCGAAGCCGTACTTGCCTCCGAAAACCTGATCTTCACACAACACGCCAACGATACGGAGGCCTATAACGCCTGCCTGCATCCTTTCATCCGCAACAGTGTAGCAACAATGGATTTTGGCCCGGTTTTGCTCAACAAACGCCATAACCGAAACAACGATGGCGGAACCATACGCAAAACGACAGAAATCTTCCAACTGGCAACCGCTGTCCTGTTCCAAACGCCGGTACAGAATTTCGCAATCGCTCCTAATAATCTGGATGATTGTCCGCCGTTTGTTATTGACTTTATGAAAAACATACCCACCACCTGGGATGAAACAGTTTTTATTGACGGATACCCCGGTAAATACTGTGTCATTGCACGCCGCAACGGTGAAAAATGGTACATTGCCGGCATAAACGCGGAGAAAGAAATAAAGAAAATAAAAGTGACTCTTCCGATGATAGCCAACCAGAAAGTGTCTTTATACACCGACAAACCGGATCGCTCTCCTCAACTACAGGATGCGAATATCAAAAAGAATGGAGAAGTCATATTAACCATATCACCCGAAGGCGGGGTTATCCTTCATAATTAAAACCGAAGCATGATGAAACAATTATTTATCACACTACTATTTTGTAGTGTATCCCTGTTGTCTGTCGGTCAGGACAGGCTTCATTATGAGATAAAGAAAAACATCCCCCTGGACTCCATCCGGTTAAGCGACCCGGCCATATTAGCCGACCGTAAAACAAACATGTATTATATGACAGGTACAGGTGGGATGTTATGGAAAAGTAAAGATTTAAAGCTTTGGGAAGGGCCGTATAAAATTGTTGAACACGATACGACATCATGGATGGGCGAAAAGCCGATGATTTGGGCGGCTGAACTTCATGCATATAATGATAAATATTACTATTTTGCGACATTTACCAATCGTTCCCTAATCCTTGATACGCTAAACGGACGTCCCCTCGAACGCCGCGCATCCCATATATTGGTAAGCGATAAGCCTGACGGCCCTTACAGGCCAATGAACGATGAGATCTATCTGCCGGCGGATTTATTAACGCTCGACGGAACATTCTGGGTTGATAACGACGGTAAACCCTATATGATTTATTGCCACGAATGGCTTCAGAATAATAATGGAACCATGGAAAAAATCGAGTTAAAACCCGATTTAAGCGGTTCTATCGGAAAGGGCCAGATTTTATTCCGCGCAAGCGATTCGCCCTGGAGCAGAGAAATTATCAACGGCAAAGACGGTCCGAACCGGGTTACGGACGGGCCCTATCTATTTCGCACAGGCACAGGACGTTTGGGCATGATATGGACAAGCTGGATCTATAACGTTTATACGCAAGGAGTTGCCTATTCCGAGAGCGGCACCCTGAGCGGACCATGGATACAGGAAAAAGATCCGGTCACACCACCGGATTTCGGCCACGGTATGTTGTTTCAGTCCTTGGATGGAAAATGGCTGATGTCATTACACAGTCACAAAGATATCGACGGAAGATATATAAGAATACCCCATCTGTTCGAAGTAGATTTATCCAGTGACAAGCTGATTGTCAGAGAACGATATATTCCGTAAACTCATTCATAAAAACACAATTCCCAAACAGAAGGCTTATCTTCTTTTACCCGGTTTTCGAAAATGGTCCGGATATATTTGCATTTCTTATTTACCGGAATAAGTACCGGAGAACCTGATATGCCGTTTGTCGTATAATCTGCAATGGTATTCCAGTTTTCTCCGTCATCCGAAGCATCGATCTTTATAAAGTAGTTTTTCCACGGATATTCAAAGCGGATTTCCAGCCTGTTGATATCAGTATTATTTTCAAAAACAGCCGTAATAAAAGCATGATCGTCATCGTCTACCGCCTCCCAACGGGTCGTATAATTATTATCCATGACATTCTTTGCCCGGGTATATGAAGAATGTTCGGAACTTACAATCAGATCCACCGGCTTTACACTCGCTATTTTTGAGTTAGTGATGTCCGGAAATAGCTGAGTATGATTAGGAGTTACCGTTTTGATCTGTGAGTTATTATCATCAAAATCAAGTTCAGCAACACACGTCTGTCGCATTGCCGTTCCGGAAACAAAAGGCAGGCTGTGACGATGATATAGGATATAATCTTTTCCGCCATACGAAAAAACGGTATGGTGACCGGGACCGTAGACCTCCAGATCTTTATCTGTTTTCAGGACCGGACTATTCGCCGCTTCGGTAAAAGGGCCCAACGGATTATTGCCGACAGCATAACGCACTTCGTAAGTATCATCAATCGTCTTGCCTTCCGAATAAGTCAGGTAATATTTTCCGTTATGTTTGACCATTAATGGCCCTTCAAAATAATGTGTCGGTGTCACTTCTACCGGTTCGGATTTAAAAGAAGCCATATCATCGTTCAGTTCGGCGGCAAAGCAATGTCCGTTAATCCAGTCCCAGCCCGAACCCCAGTACAAGTACACTTTTCCGTCATCATCAATAAACGCTTCCGCATCGATCACATGATAAAATCTTGTCGTATCATAAGGAATCATGGGTTGATCTCCCAGCATATTCTCCCAGGGACCAAGCGGATGATTTGCCTTTCCACACCAGACCTCGGAACCGACAGATATATACATATAAAAAGCATCTCCTTTCCTTATCACAGATGGCGCCCACACATTGTTTTCATTGGAGAGTGGTGAGGTACAAGCCGTTTTTGTCGGCCAGTTTAATGTATCGAATGTCCAGTTCCTGAAATCATCGGAGATCCAGCAACTCAGGAACTCCGCCCCCATGGATCGGCTGTAACATACATATAAAATTTCCCTTCATACTGAACGATAGAAGGATCGGCAAAATAACCCGGAAGAATGGGGTTTTGCAGTTCTACGAATGACGTTGTTTCAGCATTCTGTTCAATAGATTTCTCTTTAGCTTCGTGCTCTTTTTTAGCTGTCGGATTACCACATGCAAAAAAAGCCAGACTGATAATTAATAAAACCGCATTCTTCATTGTATCTATTTTTGCTGCAAAAATAATAATTCCACGTATCAAAAAGATGATTATATCTATTTAATTACATCTATTGTATTGTTTATTCCTTTATTTTCCCTGATTCCGCCTTTTGTTTCAATTATGCAATCCGAGGATTGCTCACCCAGAACAACCGGCATGGTCGTTTCATTGACCAAATGAAGGTTTACACATGCAGCTTCTCCGTATGGTGACATGGCTTCTCCATGTTCCGGGTGAGTATAACCGACTAATATCGGTTGGGGCTGTTTACGGTTTTTACCATCATAAGGACGAATTGTCAGTTTATTGTTTGTTCCCTGAACGGTTACCAATGCATGAACTAAATAATCCGACTCATCCGGAACGACAAACAGCTCGACATCGGTATTGCTTCCTTCGAGGAAGAGCAACGGTCCGTAATTTGCATCGCCTTTACAGTTTTTCATGACAGCATCGTTGCCGACCCAGTAGGCGCGCTCCGTTCCGATTGTCGTACAGTTTTCGAGGTGCACGCCTCCGTTCGTACGAAGTTCAAAACCTCCGCGGGTATTTTTTGCCGTACAGTTGATAAATGTTATATTTTCATTATCCCGGTTATAGGTTCTGAAACCATCCTCACATAAGGATTTCATAAAACCTGGTGTCACTACATACTTGCCTTCGCGGTTAGGCGTCCATGTCCGGAAATCGACATCAAAAGCCGGGCCTTCCGTTTCCCGGAGGATATCGTCGGTCGAACGGACTTCCCCCTCAACCAGACAGTTTTCAAAATAAATATGACCGGCGCTTTTCTGAATAAAATAGCCATGCCCGAAAGATTTCATGTATAAACTGCAATTCAGCACTTTCGTATGGCTTCCCGTGATCAGAAAGCCGCTGTGTTTATGATGCCGGATCACATCCGGGCCGCCTTTCCCGAAAAGGTCGCCGTAACCGTAAGGGAATGAGCCCCGTACTTTAAACGTACAATCGGAAACGGTATTACCCGTACCTTCCACACAAAAGGTTGCGCCACCCGGAGATGTTACATTTCCGATATGAACAACAGTCAAACCTTTCAGTATGTTCGAATCGCCCGTCATTACAAGCTCGTTTGTATGTATCGGATGCTGTAGTTGCCGGCGTAAATCGGTATCAATTTCAAAAGTAACCCCTTCAAAATCAAACACATTGTTATTTCCGCTGAAATTCAGGTATTCCCTCTCTTCACGCGCCACCCGCCGGTCAATAGAATCTTTATTCAGAAAGTCCGCCAGCTTATAAACACCCGGCTCCAGTTTAACAGAATGCCCGTCTTCCTTTAAATAATAAGATAACTCCTCCAGGCTTGAAATCCGGATCACACTTTCTCTTGTTGTACAAGCGCATAAAATGAAATGCGACAAAATAATGAGGGTTTTCAGGTTATTGCCCATAACTATATTGTTCTATTTGTTTACTATAAATACGACGCGGAATGAATTTTGTTGTTAAAATATGATTGCTGCAAATCCACCGCGAGGCAGACATTCTACCTCTATTTTACGGTCCGCGTCCGTCAATGGAACATCCTTTTCAATGGCAAAGTTCCGGTCGTCCGCACCGTCCTTGAATAAAGTTATGGTCTTTCCCTGCGCGGACAGGGAAGCAGGTGTAAAGTTCAATGTCCGTGCGTCATCCGTGCCGTTAAGCGCTCCGATATACCATACTTCTCCTTTACGGCGGGCGATGATTATATCAACGCCCGGATATCCGCCCAAGAGCCTGGTCTCGTCCCATACAGTAGGCATGCCCGAAAGGAATTTTTTAATATCGTCCGGTAATGAATCATAAACCGAAGGTTTGTCGGGCATGTGTTGCAGGGCGGACTCAAATACGACGGGAAGTGCCAGTTCATGGGCATTCGAGGTGATATGCGGATGCTGCGAATCGGAGAAGGTGCCCGGCGTGTAATCCATAGGACCGATTACATTGCGCGTAAAAGGAAGAGTGGTATTATGGACTGCCGCCCGGCCGGTCAGCATGGGCTTATTGTTATACCATTCCGCACCGTATACACCTTCTACCGTCATCATGTGCGGATAGGTGCGTTGCCAGCCACGGGGAATGGTGGCTCCGTGAAAATTGATCAGCAGCCGGTATTTTGCTGCGTCTTCCAGTATATCCATATAATAATTGATGATATCGGCACCGTCTACCCCGAAAAAATCTACTTTAATGCCTGCAACGCCCGATTCTTTCAGCCAGGCAAACTCTTTTTCCCGGTTCTCTTTCGTATTCAGCCGGTCGAGTGGTCCCGGTGCGCCGGGGCCTAACCAGCTTGTGCCGGAATTGTACCACAACATCGGCTTCACGCCTTTCTCGTGTGCATATTTTATAGCGTCCTGTATGTTACCTCCGTTCGCCATGACGTCCCATTCCCAGTC
>JAITVS010000404.1 GCA_031285685.1 Tannerella sp. | reverse complement strand
AGCTGCGGCGGCCCTCTCAACAGCCGTAAAGGTTTAATACTTTCGCCGCCTAATTTGCCGGGATGGGATAACATACCATTTGCAGAAATGCTGGAACGGGAATTTGGTGTTCGTGCTTTTCTGCAAAACGACGCCAATGCATGTGCATTAGCCGAATGGAAGTTTGGAGCCGGCAAAGGGACAGAAAACATGATCTTTCTTACATGCGGGACAGGACTTGGAGCGGGAATCATTCTTAATGGCTCTTTATATTCGGGGACAAACGACAACGCAGGAGAAGTAGGGCATATCCGTTTGACGGAAAACGGGCCTATAGGATATGGCAAAGAAGGCTCGCTTGAAGGATATGCCAGCGGAGGAGGAATTGCTCAATTGGCCCGTAGCATAGCGGAAGATGAAATGAACCGGGGAGGCCATGTTTCATGGTGCCCGTCCCGTGAAGATTTAGATATGATAACTGCCAAGCTGGTTGCCGAAGCCGCCGACGCAGGCGACAAACTCGCCCTGAAAGTGTATGGAACATCTGCGTCTTATTTGGGAAAAGGGCTGGCCATTTTAATAGACATTCTAAATCCCGAGCTTATTGCCATCGGCAGCATATATGCCCGCAACAAGGATATGATGGAGCCTTACGCATTGGAACAAATATCAAAGGAAGCGCTGGAAGGTGCAAGAGAAGTTTGTAAGATAGTTCCGTCTGCCCTTGGGGAAAATATCGGAGATTATGCAGCCCTTTCCATAGCTGCCAATTTAATCGATTAAAAACAATTTTATGAAAGATTTGATAATAGAAAGCTCTGAAGCTATACTGAAAGAAGCTGATATATTCTGGAATAATCCCGGAACAATAGATACAATCGAACGGGCTGCCGCACTATTGTCCGAAGCGTTGGCGAACGGAAATAAGATAATCAGTTGCGGAAACGGAGGGTCGCTATGCGATGCCATGCATTTCGCAGAAGAACTGACCGGACGCTACCGCAAAAACAGAACATCCCTGCCTGCCATTGCAATAAATGATCCTGCATACATAACATGTGTAGGGAATGATTTTTCGTTTGATGAAATATATTCCCGCTATGTGGAAGGAGTCGGGAACGAAGGAGATGTGTTATTGGCCATCAGTACCAGTGGTAACTCGGGTAATATCGTAAAAGCCGCAGAAAGCGCCCGGTTGAAAAAGATGAAAGTTTTGGTTCTGACCTCTACCGGCAATAATCGTCTTTCTTCTTTGGGAGATGTTGTGGTGGCCGCGCCGAAGGCCGATTATTCCGACCGGGTACAGGAGATACATATTCAGGTAATACATATTTTGATTCAAGCGATAGAAAAACAACTGGGTTTTGAATAACTGAATTTATAAAAAGATAATCAATGAAAACACTGAAATATTTTAAACAGACCTTCCTTATAGGTTTGACTTTAAGCATGGTAACCATTTCAAGTGCCTGCTCGAATATAGATGAAGGTTATAATAGTATTCCATCCAATTTTTATCCGGTGGAAGTGAAAGAATCGACAGGAGTAAAACTGGTAGGAATGGGAGTCGAACTGGATCCGCATTTCTTCTCTCAGAACTTAACCCGTCCACAGGACGGATCAAAAGCTGAGGATTGGAATATAGTGAAAGAACGAGTAAAGAAAATGAGTATCCAGAACTTCCGCGTAATGGTACAGCCTCATTGGTGGGAGCCGCTGAACGACAACGATGATCCCAATGTTGCGGATATGAGTAAATTCACATTCGACTCTCAGGAGATGCAGTCATTGTATAAAGTGCTGGAACTGGCACAGGAGAACGATGGAGAAGTAACACTTGTCTTATGGGGTTGCCCTGTGAACATGGACCTGATAGCAGGGACACCGACCGGAAAGCATTTTCTTTGCGACAGCAGGCCGAATGCGCCTTGGGTCTGCGGAACCGACAAATATGAAGAATTTGCAGAAAACTTTTCGGTATTGGTCAAATACCTGATCGAAACGAAAGGTTTTACATGTGTGAAAGCGATAACTCCCTTCAACGAACCGGACAGCCATACAGCCAATTACGGGAGAACAATGTGGCAAGGAGAGCCGGACAGCCATCCTGACCAATACGCTCCTATGGCAAAGGCTTTGGATGCAAAATTTAAGGCTATGGGTGTTCGGGACAAAGTCCGGTTCAATCTGTCGGATAATACGGACGGCAGTCCGAATTATCTAAAATCATGTGGTGAAACTCTACAGGCAGAAGCAGATTTGTTTAATACCCATACTTATATATTCGGATACACAACGCCGAATGCAGACATCGTTAACTGGGAAAAAAACAATGTAGCCATGTCGAACGGAAAAAAACACTTTATCGGCGAGTTCGGCTCCAATCAGACTTCGGGCTCTTCCCGTCAATTGGATATTGATAAATACGAACGGGGAGTATTGTTGACCCGTATTGCGGTCAACCTGCTTAACGGAAGCGCAGCAGGCGTAAGCTACTGGTCGCTGATAGATCAATATTACAGCAGAAATGGCAGTTACTCGGAAATGCAGCAGCTCGGCCTGTGGAAATATGTAAAAAAAGCTTATGAACCCGACCCGGAAATTTATAACGCTATAAAAGAAGACTATGAGGTCAGACCGCATTATTATGCATATGGCATGTTGACCCGCTTTATCAAAAAGAACGCGGAAGTATTCCCGTTGGATTTGAATGAAGACCTTGTTGCCGGAACAGCCATTCTGAACGAGAATAATAAATGGGTGTATATTTTTGCCAATGGTTCGGAACACAATAAGCCTGTAGAAATTATAAACAGTAAATCTCAGGCAAATGGAGAATACGCTGCATACAAATACATTGAAGGAAGTCTTCCTGCCGGAGATGATCTCATCCAATCTTCGGAAACTATCAATATTAAAGACAGGGCTTCATTCAGCATTCCGCGCTCCAGTGTATTAATATTAGTTCAAAAATAAACAATAATTAAAACCGAATAAGATGCATAAGTTTAGATTATTAATATTATTGGTTTCGCTAACTTGTTTTTGGAGTTGCGATGATGTAACCGAATATGATTTATCGTTCGGTATATCCGGCGTTGTTATTCCCGAATATGAAGATGGTATTCAAGGCACGGAAGTGACAATCGAAGGACGTGGTTTTCAGTCCGGTGACCGCCTGCATTTGCGTCCGTTACTCAAACCGCTTGATAATTCTTTCGACATAGATGTGGAAATAAAAGAAGTGACATCTTCCCATCTGAAGTTCTTATTCCCTCTCAATGCACAGGAAAGCGGATATTCATTAGTGCT
>JAITVS010000356.1 GCA_031285685.1 Tannerella sp. | reverse complement strand
GCCACCTTCCGAAATAATTGTTTCTATACGTTCGATAACAGCAGTTTCATTCTGTTGCCGGCCACCCACATAAAACGAGTCCGGAGTAACGTTCAGAATTCCCATCACAACAGGCTTATCCAACGAAAATAATTTACCTTTTATATTCAACCTTTTAGTTTTCATCATACGCATTCCGTGACTTCCATAACCGGCGCTTTAAGATTTCTTCAAATGAATTTTTTTAATCTACAAATGTATGAAAATAACTTAATATAACTACTTTTGCACCCAAAATATTTAAGCGCATGACCATTTCCGAACTGTATTCATTATATCTGCAGCATCCGACAGTAACTACAGATAGCAGGACATGTCCTCCCGGCTCCATCTTTTTTGCTTTAAAAGGTGAGTCGTTCGACGGCAATACTTTTGCAGAAAAAGCGCTTCTGTCAGGATGTGCGTATGCCGTTGTAGATGATGCTTCGGTAGCAAGAGATAATCGTATGATACTGGTTGATGATGTATTAAATACGTTACAACAAGTCGCTTATATACATCGCAAAACATTAGGAATTCCCGTTATCGGAATCACAGGCACAAATGGGAAAACAACAACAAAAGAACTCACTGCGGCCGTATTATCGCAAAAATACAATACGCTGTATACCCTTGGGAATCTTAACAACCATATCGGGGTACCGCTGACTCTGCTCCGCCTGACAAGCGAACACGAAATAGCCGTTATTGAGATGGGGGCAAATCATCCCGGTGAAATCGATGCACTCGCAAATATCGCCTACCCGGATTACGGGCTTATCACAAACGTCGGATATGCACATCTTGAAGGATTCGGCTCATTTGAAGGGGTGATAAAAACCAAAGGTGAATTATATGATTTTTTACGAAAAACAAACGGTTCTGTTTTCATCAATCAGGATAACGAATATCTTACAGGTATTGCCGGAAATTTGAAGAAAATAACATACGGAGAGATGGCTTCCGTAAAAAATCCCGCCCCGGCAAACAATCCGGTTCCTTTTATCGGAGGAAAAATATCCAATCGTCATCCGTTTTTTTCATTCCAATGGCAACAACAAGGCAAAGTGACTCAAAACGTTCATACAAATCTCATTGGCGACTACAATTTATGGAATGCTCTTGCAGCAATCACGATCGGTGTTCATTTTGGCGTTGCGCCGGAACAAATAAACAACGCCATAGAAACTTACGAACCGACAAATAATCGTTCTCAGCTAAAGAGAACGAAACAGAATGAGCTTATTATCGATGCATATAATGCAAACCCGAGTAGTATGCATGCCGCACTCGAAAATTTTGCAGCCATGCAATCATTTCCAAAAGCCGTGATACTCGGAGATATGCGCGAACTCGGAGAAAAGAGTCCGGAACTACATGCCGATATTGTCAAACAAATCAAAAACTATGGTTTTGATAAAGTATTACTATGCGGTGAGCAATTTTCGGAAGCGGGACAAACATACACCTGCTTTCCGTCAGTCGAAAAGCTGAACGAATACCTTGAAAACAATCCCCTGCAAGGCTATCACATATTGATAAAAGGTTCTCACGGCATCCATCTTGAAAAAACAATCGATAAACTATAAACGAAATACGATCTGCCTTTAGAAACATTAAACGAATGGAAAACTTAATCACTTACCAGCCTGAAAAAGGATTTTCTTTAAACGACATTGAACAACTGTTATTTGAAGAAAAAAAAATAAAATTATCGGCTAAATCCATACAAAAAGTAAATCATTGCTATACTTTTCTGAAAAACTACTCAAAAGACAAAATCATCTACGGCATCAATACCGGATTCGGCCCCATGGCTCAATATCGGGTTGACGATGATCATTTGAAACAGTTACAATATAACATCATACGAAGTCATTCGACAGGGGCCGGCAACACCCTCGCACCCATCTATGTAAAAGCATCGATGATTGCGCGATTGTCTACATTCCTGCAGGGATATTCGGGTGTTCACACAGATCTCGTAAATCTTATCACGGAATTTATCAATCGCGATATCTATCCGTACATACCCGAACACGGAAGCGTCGGAGCAAGCGGTGACCTGGTACAATTGGCTCATATCGCACTTACACTGATCGGTGAAGGCGAAGTGTTTTACAAGGGTAAACTGACGCCGACGGCCAAAGTTCTAAAAGCTGAAAAACTCAAGCCTTTCGATATTCATATACGTGAAGGACTTTCCGTTACAAACGGCACTTCTGTAATGACCGGCATCGGACTTGTAAACCTGATATACTCCAAACGTTTATTAGAGTGGGCTATTCTCGCCTCTGTTATGATGAACGAAATTGCCTCTTCGTACGATGATCTGATGTCACCTGTATTAAACGGAGCCAAACGACATAAAGGACAGCAAATTGTTGCAAAAATGATGCAAGAATGGTCCGCCGGAAACAAAACCATGAAAAAACGCGAAATAGAATTATACAACAGTAACACGGAAAAAATTTTCAAACACAAAGTACAACCCTACTATTCGCTACGCTGTGTACCACAGATATTGGGCCCTGTGTCGGACGAAATAGAAAATGCTGAAAAAGTACTTATTAATGAACTTAATTCGGCCTGCGATAACCCGATTATCGATCCTCAGTCAAAATACGTATATCATGGGGGAAATTTTCACGGCGACTATATTTCTTTTGAAATGGATAAACTGAAAATAGCCGTAACCAAAATGATCATGCTCATCGAACGCCAGTTAAATTATTTATTTCATAACCGTATCAACGATAACATATTACCCCCGTTTGTCAACCTCGGCACTCTCGGACTGAACTACGGATTACAGGCAACTCAGTTTACTGCAACCTCCACTACGGCCGAATGTCAGACACTATCCAACCCGATGTATGTCCACAGCATACCCAACAATAACGATAACCAGGATATTGTAAGCATGGGAACAAATTCCGCATTGATAGCCAAAACGATTGTGGAAAATGGCTATCAGGTGATGTCAATCCATTTCATGGCAATTGTGCAGGCAATCGATTATCTGAAAATACAAAATCAGTTATCTGAAAAAACAAATGCTATTTATAATGAAATTCGGTCATTCTTTCCTATCTTTGCGGACGATACGCCTAAATATAAGGATATCGAAACGATGAAAAATTATTTGATGACTAAAAATTTACAATAAGCAATGAAAGTTCCTGAAAAGTACTACGACGAAGTTTTTAATTTCAAAGGACAATGGGATGTGCCATCAGAATGCGGTTTGAAAATTATAAAAAACAAAGGGAAGACATGTATCATTGTGACGGAATTATATCAGGATAATCCCGGAACATCCATTACCGCTGCCGGATATTCTCTGTTTAAACAGATTTGCGAAAGCAAGAGAGTATCTGAAAATGAAGCTATCTATTTCGAATGTAATCCGGATACCAATTCCAAATTGTCTTTTTACGATGAAGAATTTTTCGAAGTTACATTTCCCGAGGTAAACGGAGAAAACGGCAGGCCTAAATACAGGCAACTTTCTACAGATGAGGTAAAGTCCTTATTTGCATAATTAAGTATGAGCTTAATACCTGATATAGAGAAACAACCACAATCGGTAATCAAACAGTTTCAGGAAGAAAAATTAGCAATAGCGCTGAATTATCTTTCTGAACATTCGTTTTTTTATAAAAAAATGTTTGAAAAGAATCATATTGATATCGGAAAAATCAGAAAAATTGAAGATCTGAAAGATATTCCGTTTACCAATAAAACCGACTTACAGCTATACAACAATGAATTTATTTGTGTTCCCAGAAATAAAATCATCGACTATATTACTACTTCGGGAACGCTGGGGGATCCTGTTACATTCGCAATGACTGATGCGGATTTGAATCGCCTGGCATATAACGAAAAGATTTCTTTTCAATGTGCAGGAGCTAAGCCGGGAGATACCTTTCAATTGATGACGACTATCGACAAACGTTTCATGGCCGGACTTGCTTACTTTCTGGGAATCAGACTTCTTGGCGCAGGCATCGTTCGTGTAGGCAACGGAATACCTGAATTACAATGGGATACGATTGAACGAATATGTCCGGATACAATCATCGTGGTTCCGTCCTTCATTCCCAAAATCATTGAATATGCAGAGAACAAGGGCATTGATTATAAAAATTCAAGTATAAAGAAAGCGGTTTGTATTGGTGAAAACCTGCGACGGCTGGATTTTTCACTGAATCTTCTCGGGCAACGGATCAAGGATCTGTGGGATATTGAGCTTTATTCCACATATGCGTCAACCGAAATGGCCACGACATTTACGGAATGCCGGTTCGGATGCGGTGGCCACCACCATCCGGAACTTATTATCTGTGAATTGGTTGATGAAAACGGAATACCTGCTAAAGAAGGCGAAACCGGCGAACTGGTTATCACCACACTGGGAGTGGAAGGTATGCCGTTACTACGTTTCAAAACCGGTGATCTTGCGAATTTCCACTACGAGCCATGTCGTTGCGGACGAACAACAATGCGTATAAGCCCTATTATCGGACGTAGAAATCACATGGTGAAATACAAGGGAACATCGCTCTATCCGCCGGCTGTGTTCGATGTCCTTGACAATACTCCATACATAGAAAATTATGTAATGACGGTCAGTGACAATGAATACGGCAATGACCGTATCATCATCAAAGTCGGACTTAACAGCTATTCGGCCAACATAATCAAGGAATTAAAAGACCGATTTCGCGCACGTATACGTGTAGCCCCCGAAATAGAAATATGCCCGATAGACGAAATCAGGAAAATCAATTTTCCGGATATTAGCCGTAAACCCATCAAATTTATTGACAACCGAAAATATATAGATTATCATGCAGAATAAATTCGACGACATACGACCTTATTATCCTTCGGAAATACCGCCGGCAATGCAACGCATTGCAGAAAGCGAATATTTCGGGATATTGTCGCAATATGTTTTCCCGGATAAAAACATAGAAGACATAAGGGAAATGGTACGTCATATCCGTACTACGGATGAGTTTCAGAAAGGGATTATGTACTCTGTAAATCAGCAATTCGTACTTCGCTCGATAACGAACCTTTCTTTTGACGGACTCGACCAACTGGATCCGCAAAAGAATTATCTTTTTGTCTCAAATCACCGGGATATCATGCTCGACTCCTCTCTGCTTCAGTATATTCTTCACCGCAATGGCTTCAGGACTACGGAAATAACATTTGGAAGTAACCTGATGAATCCGCAACTGGTAGTAGATATCGGTAAAGCCAATAAAATGTTCAAGGTGATACGTAGCAGTAACCTTCGTGATTTTCTGAAAAACTCGATGCATCTGTCCGAATATATCCGGTATACTATCAAAGAAAAAGGAGAATCCATCTGGATTGCACAACGCAACGGACGTACGAAAGACGGAAACGATGCCACAGATCAGGGTATTATCAAAATGTTCTGCATGAGCAAAACCTCCGATCTGGTTAATTCTATAGATGAACTGAACATTGTTCCCATTGCCATATCTTATCAGATAGAGCCATGCGATATTCTGAAAACCCGTGAGTTATACCTGTCGCAAAATTGTGACAGATACATCAAACAACCCGGAGAAGATTTAAACAGTATTCTCACCGGCATCATGCAACAAAAGGGGGATGTCAATATCAGTTTCTGCAAACCGATCATGAAAGAAGAACTTGAATTCGATCATAAAGTTCCCAACGAATTTTATAAAAACGTAGCGACGCTTATAGATAAACGCATATACAGACATTATAAATTATATAACAACAATTATATAGCACATGATATACGCTCCGGGAAAACCACCTATTCGGAAAACTATGCAAAAGTTGAAAAAGAAACCTTTATAGCGCGCTGTAATTATATGCTCGACCAAATTGATGGAAACAAAGACTCCCTGATGTCTATTTTTTTAGGAATATATGCCAATTCCGTAGATAATGCGGAGAATTCAAATAACCAATAAATATGAAAATATATGGATAGTGTAAAATTTCAGTACCTTTCCCTACCGGAGATAAAAGCTTATCAGGAAAAGAAAATGGCTGAAACGCTTGAGTATGTAAATACTCGTTCTCCTTTCTACAAAGAATTGTTCGCCAAAGAAAAAATCGACATCTCAAGAATCAGACATATAGAAGACTTACAGCAAATACCCGTCACGACAAAGCAGGATTTGCAATTACGCAATATGGATTTTCTGTGCGTACCTACTACGGAAGTTCGCGACTATGTGACAACTTCAGGCACACTCGGCGATCCGGTCACTTTTGCCGATACGGAAAACGATCTGCG
>JAITVS010000340.1 GCA_031285685.1 Tannerella sp. | reverse complement strand
CGCAGGAATGATAAAGTCAGAATGCCGAGCAATGCGATGCGGTTAAAGCGGTGAAATGTTTCCCGGCTGAGTAATACCTTGTAGAATAGATAAAACGCGGCTAAGCATATCGCTGATTGGATTGAATAGGCGAAGAATGTTCCCATATCGGTTTATTTTTTCTTGGAGGGGGGGGCGCTTGATTGAACAGACTGTTTTTCAATATCTTTAATCAGTTGCCGGAGTTCGTCTACAGAGATGTTCTCGCTTTTAATGAGTGATGATACCGCATGCAGGTATGAGTTGCCGAAGTATTTATTTATTACATTTTTTAATGTGCCCTGACTGTATTCTTCTTCACTGATGATCGCATAGTATTGATAGGTGTTGCCATAGGTCTTGTGTGCCAGGAAGCCTTTTTCTTCAAGTCCGCGGACAATCGTGGATAATGTATTGAAGTGAGGTTTCGGCTCATCATAGAAATCAAGTATGTCTTTTACAAACAAAGCGCCTTTTTCCCAGAAAAAACGCATCAGTTCTTCTTCTTTTACCGTCATTTTTTGCATAACTGTTTCTCCTCTTTTTTGTTTACAGAGGCAAATAACTAAATTATTTAGTTTGAAAACTAATTTATTTAGTTAAATAAAACTAAAGAAGGTAGTTTGGCTATTTATAGCGGTCTCCCCATAGTTGTTTCATGCGTTCGACGTGTTTGTTTTCGGCCGGATTGTGCTGTCCTTCCCAAAAACGGTGTTTCAGAAGTTCGTCCGGGAGATAGTCCTGTTTGACGAAATTGCCTTCATAGCTATGTGCGTATTTGTAGTTTTTTCCGTATGCTAAGTCTTTCATCAGTTTGGTAGGTGCGTTACGCAAGTGTAGGGGAACCGGCAGGTTTCCTGTCTCCTGTACGGTTGAGATCGCACTATCTATCGCCATGTATGCGGAATTACTTTTCGGACTGCAGGCAAGGTATATGGTGGCTTCCGCGAGGATGATACGCCCTTCGGGCCAGCCTATTTTTTTGAGGGCATCAAAACATGCGTTTGCTATCAGCATAGCATTCGGGTTTGCTAATCCGATATCTTCGGCAGCCGATATGAGTAAGCGGCGTGCGATAAATTCAGGATCTTCACCTCCTTCCACCATACGCGCCAGCCAATAGACCGCGGCATCCGGATCACTTCCCCGGATCGATTTGATAAAAGCCGAAATGATATCGTAATGCATCTCGCCTCCCTTATCATAGGCCGCCGGATTCTCCTGTAGCCTGTCGACCACCTTCTGGTCTGTAATGACAATTGTATCGTTGTCTTCTTCCGCTGATACGACCAGGTCCAGTATATTCAGCAATTTACGTGCATCACCGCCCGAATATTTGATAAAAGCGTCGGTTTCTTTGATCTCAATTTTTTTTTCCTTTAAAATGATATCCTCCGCGACAGCCTTATGGAGAAGTGTCAGTAAATCTTCTTTATCCAGGGATTTGAGAACATAGACCTGACATCGTGAAAGTAACGGGCGGATTACTTCGAACGAAGGATTTTCCGTCGTAGCGCCGATAAGGGTAACGGTGCCGGTCTCCACTGCGCTTAACAGCGAATCCTGCTGAGACTTACTGAAACGGTGTATTTCATCAATAAACAGAATCGGGGAGTTTGTTTTGTTGAAAAGCGGGTTTCCTTTTGCTTTGTCAATCACATCCCTGACATCTTTTACACCGGAGCTGATGGCGCTGAGTGTGTAGAACGGCGTTTCGAGTTTGTTGGCAATGATTTTTGCCAGTGTTGTTTTTCCGACACCGGGAGGTCCCCAGAGTATAAACGACGGTATGCGTCCGGATTCTATCATCCGGCGTAAGACCGCATGTTCTCCTACCAGATGTTTCTGTCCGATGTAATCATCGAGTGTTTTCGGTCGTAATCTTTCTGCTAACGGCTGGCTCATGGGGCAAAGGTAATATTTTTTTCTTACTTTTGTGCCCTTATAAATGAATAAGATATGAACAATATGATTCCGGTTTTAATAGCCGAAAAACTTCAGATAGCAGAGAAGCAGGTGTTAAATACATTGTTGTTATTGGACGATGGAGCGACCATACCTTTTATCAGCCGTTACCGGAAAGAACGGACAGGAGGTCTTGATGAGGTGAAGATCTCAGATATATCCGATGAATACAAACGATTGCTTGAGATCGAAAAGAGAAAGGAGACAATCCTCTCCACGATAGAAGAGCAGGGTAACATGACGGATGAACTGAGGTCTAAAATAGAAACAACCTGGTCGGCTACCGAACTGGAAGATATTTATCTGCCGTATAAACCGAAACGCCGTACACGTGCGCAAATTGCGCGTGAAAAGGGCTTGGAGCCTTTGGCCAAAATTATTATGTCCCAACGGCAGGCGGATCCGGAAAATATTGCAGAACGATACTTGTCGGATGACGTACCGGCTACGGATGATGCATTGTCCGGGGCGCGTGATATTATTGCCGAATGGATAAACGAAAATGCAACCGCGCGAAATATGGTTCGTTCCGTATTCGAACGTGAAGCTGTTATCTCAAGCCGCGTAGTGAAAGGAAAAGAGGAGGAGGGTGATAAATACCGTGATTATTTTGAGGCAAGTGAGCCTTTGCGTCGGATTTCATCGCATCGGTTGCTGGCGATGCGACGCGGAGAGTCGGAAGGCTTCTTGCGGGTGGATATATCTCCGGATGAGGAACATGCGATGGAGCGTTTGGATAAATATTTTGTAAAAGCGGATAATGATTCGGGAAAGCAGGTCCGGCTGGCCGTTACCGATAGTTATAAACGTCTGCTGAAACCTTCGATTGAAACTGAGTTTGCGGCATCAAGCAAAGAAAAAGCCGATCGTGAGGCGATACGTATTTTTGAAGAGAACTTACGTCAGTTATTGCTTTCACCACCTCTCGGACAAAAGCGTATACTAGGCATTGATCCCGGATTCCGTACGGGATGTAAGGTTGTTTGCTTAGATGAACAGGGTAACCTGCTTCATAATGAAACGATCTATCCGCATCCGCCGCAGAATGAGCGTTCGAATGCGATGAAAAAGATTGCCCACCTGGTGGAGCAGTTTAATATACAGGCGATAGCTGTAGGGAATGGTACGGCCGGACGTGAAACGGAACAGCTTGTTCAGGGGGTCCGGTATGACCGGAAAGTGCAGATCTTCAGTGTGAGTGAGAATGGGGCGAGTATTTATTCCGCATCGAAGATTGCCCGCGAAGAATTTCCCCAATATGATGTGACTGTGCGTGGCGCGGTATCTCTGGGAAGACGTCTGATGGATCCGCTGGCAGAGTTAGTGAAAATTGATCCGAAGTCGATCGGTGTCGGGCAGTATCAGCACGATGTTAACCAGACGGCTCTGAAAAACGCGCTTGATCAGACGGTAGAGATGTGTGTGAACCGGGTAGGGGTGAATGTAAATACAGCCAGCAAATATCTGCTGACATATGTTTCGGGTATAGGCGCTACTTTGGCACAGAATATTGTGAATTATCGCGCGGAAAACGGAATGTTTGATTCGCGTAGAGCGTTGATGAAAGTCCCGAAGATGGGCGCCAAATCTTTTGAACAAAGCGCCGGCTTTTTGCGTATTCAGGGGGCGAAAAACGCGCTTGATAACTCGGCCGTACATCCGGAGAGCTATGGAGTGGTAGAGCAGATGGCGAAAGATCTGAATTGCGGCATTACGGATCTGCTTGCAGATGAATCTTTACGCAAAAAGCTTGTTTTGGATCACTATATTACGGAGACTGTCGGATTACCCACTTTGCAGGATATATTGACGGAACTCGGAAAGCCCGGGCGCGATCCCCGTGAAACGATACAGGTTTTTGAATTCGACTCTTCCGTAAAAACGATCAATGATCTCCGGGAAGGAATGATCCTGCCGGGAATCATCACAAACATCACCAAATTCGGCGCTTTTGTCGACGTCGGCATCAAAGAAAACGGACTCGTTCACGTCTCTCAACTGGCAGACCGTTTTGTTAGCGATCCGACTGAAGTCGTATCACTACATCAGCACGTGTCAGTCAAAGTGCTCGAAGTCGATCCCGCCCGCAAAAGGGTAAGTTTAAGTATGAAAATTTGATAAAAGATATAGAGCCTATTATACTACTTTATTGAATAGTCGAATGTAAACAGAATATAGATAGTGTTTTCTTGAGTCTGTCAATTTGTCGTTATATTTAGTAAAGAAACAATAAAAAGAGGTTGTTTGTTTTGCATTGTATCTGATTTGCACTACTTTTGTAGGGTTTTATATAAATAGATAAAAGATTATGAAACGAATATTGAATAAATGTGCATTTAATGTGGTGTCGGTTTTGTTTGCTGGGATTCTGTTAATATCTTTATATTCTTGTAATAATGAAGTAGAAAGAAATACACTCAAGCGGAATATACTGTTTTATATCGCTACCGATGAGTCTAATATTGATATTGATACGCCTGCTAAAATAAATCAGATAAGGGCCGGCTGGAAGCCGGGAAGTGGAGAAATGCTTATTTATGTGGACAGAAGGAGTGATGGGGCATATTTGTTACGTGTTAATACTAAATTGGGAAATGATGGTTACGGTTTGGATACGTTAGAAAGATATGGCGTAGAAAATTCGGCAGATTCCGAAGTTTTAAGCCGTGTAATTAATATTATGACCCGAGATTATCCTGCGGATAGTTATGGCATGATATTCTTTTCACATGGCAGCGGTTGGTTGCCGGAAGGTACATTGGCAAGTCCGCGTTCTCTTGTTATTGATAATGGGGGAGGTACAAAACGAGAAATGGAATATACGGATTTTGCATCGGCAATTCCTGACGGTCAGTTTGATTTTATTATTTTAGAAGCTTGTCTGATGGCAGATGTTATGTCAATATATGAGTTGCGTAATAAGGCCGAATATATTTTGGCTTCTTCAGCGGAAATTGTCGCTCCCGGTTTTGGAGGAAGTAGGGGAATGACTACAGAGATATATAAAAATGAAATTATGCGTTTATATGATAAGAATAGTTCAATAAAGACAATTGTTTCGGGCTTTGGCCAATCTTATTATAATCGTATAGCTTCTATTCCTGAAAATAATGAGTATTGTTCTGCCACTCTTAGTCTGATTAAGACCGATGAAATGGAAAATTTGGCTTCTGTAGTGAAGAGTGTGTTGCAGGGTGTGGATTTTGATGAGACAAATCTGATTGTAAATAGTATTCAGAGTTTTGATCGCTCTAATACTGGAACTTTTGGATGGCAGAATCGTTCCCGTTATTTTGATTTGGGACATACGGTTGAAAATCTGGTCTCTGATTCACAATATAATATTTTTAAAAATCAATTGGAAAAAACGATTGTTTGGAAAGCGTCAACAAAGAGGTTCCTTTTAGGTGATAATAATAATGGTACACCTGATTATAATACATATCGTGGCTTTTTTATCAATTATCATAGTGGATTAACGACTTATATCAAGCAGGATGCTTATCCTGTTCTTAATTCGGCTTATGAAAGTTCTTCCTGGTATAAGGCGATACATTAAAAATTATGGAAAAGTCAAAAATCTATACCGGTGGTGGTGATAAGGGGATGACCTCCTTGGTTGGTGGTTTTCGTGTGCCGAAAACGCATCCGCGTCTGGAAGCGTATGGTACGGTGGATGAATTGAATTCTTTTATCGGCCTTCTGATGACGGAAGTGGAAGATCCGGAATCATCCGAATTACTTCTTTTTATCCAGTCGAAACTTTTTACGGTAGGTTCTTATCTGGCTACCGATCCGTCGAAGACGGAATATAAGATTGAAAGCCGTATCACGCAAGATTGCATCGGGAAACTGGAGCAGGCGATGGACCGGATGGATAGCAGCTTGCCGAAGATGAAATCATTTATTTTACCCGGAGGATGTCGCTCGGCTGCATTGGCTCATGTGTGCCGGACCGTCTGCCGCCGCGCCGAACGGAATATTTATCGTTTGGCCGAAACGGATGAAGTGGAAGAGCCCGTGCTTATTTTTATGAATCGTTTGTCGGACTTTTTGTTCCTTTTGTCGCGAAAAGAGTGTATTTTAAAAAAATGTGAAGAAATTTTTTGGAATAATACTTGCAAGTAAGAAATAATATTATATTTTTGCGGCGATTTTAATAGGGAACCGGATTGCTTTCGGGCAATCATAAAATTTTATTGCTTATGTATTGGACCTTAGAATTGGCATCAAATTTAGAAGATGCGCCATGGCCGGCGACTAAAGATGAGTTGATTGACTATGCGCAACGCTCGGGAGCTCCTCTGGAAGTAATTGAAAACTTACAGGAGATGGAGGACGAAGGTGAGATATATGAATGTATGGAAGATATCTGGCCTGATTATCCGAGTAAGGAAGATTTCTTTTTTAACGAAGAAGAGTATTAACAATTGGAAACTTAACGATTAAAAAACGGTGGGGTAGTGTATTATTTTGCACTATCCCATTTGTTTTTTTCAGATAATGGCACAATTTATATACTTTTTTTGAGTTATACTTATTCGAGGTAAAAGTTTATATGTTGATTATTATATGAAGCGGATCGTTTTGTTACTGGCAATCATGTTTGGTTGTGCCTATATGGCTCAGGCACAAAACGAGGCATCGTTTGCTCACTATAATATGGCTTTGGGATATTACAATCCCGCATCCGCAGGACGTTCCGGTGATCTCGATATAATTGCTCTGTACCGGATGCAATGGGGAGGTTGGAGTAATGCTCCCAAATCTTTGTTCGCAACTGCAAATATGCCGTTCCGGTTTCTGAAAAAAGAACATGGGGTTGGGGTGGTAGTTATGAGTGATAATACGTCGAGCCTGTATAAGGACCTGAGCGCCGGCTTTCAATATGCTTATCTCAAAAAAATGGGGAAAGGTACATTGCGTGTGGGCGTACAGTTTGGAATGGTCAGCAGAACCGCAGGAGGGGAAAATGTGATTACCTCCGACAGTCTTTCCGGAAATGACCCGGCCATACCTACATCAAAAGTGGAGTCGAAGGTTTTTGACATGAATTTCGGATTGTATTATGCTACGGATAAATGGTATGCCGGTGCAGCGGTGATGCATCTTCTCGAACCGGAAATTGATGAAGATAACCTCCAGACTTATATCAGCCGCGGATATAATTTTATCGGCGGATACAATATTCGCCTGAAGAATTCGTTATTTGAATTGCAGCCTTCCGTTTTTGTGCAAACAAATTTTAACACATCTAAGGCTGACATCACAGCGAGGGCTGTGTATGCGAAGAAATATAGTGCCGGTTTGTCCTGGCGTATGGATGAAAACCGTATAGCCGACGCCTTTGTCTTAATGCTTGGCGCCACATTCGGAAAAATAGAGGGAGGGTATGCTTATGATAAGCCCTTTTCTAATGTCGGTAAGGGTACAGCAGGTAGCCATGAATTGTTTCTGAAATACAGGCTGCAGTTAAACAAACCTAAAACAGGAAAAAGTAAACACAAAAGTGTACGTATATTATAAAAGAAATGAAAAAAATAGTTTTAATATCAGTGGCAATCGTTTTACTTTCGGCATGCGGGAGAAACGCAATGAATTCCGGAGGTGAACTTGTCGGCGTAAAATCAGCTTCATTCAGCGAGCCTGCTCCATACGGAATGGTATTGATCAAAAGAGGCGCATTTGAAATGGGAGCGGCCGATTCCGACAGTATCTGGGGATTTGAGGCGGAAACGAAAGGTGTTTCTTTTGAGGCTTTCTGGATGGATGAGACGGAGATTACAAATGCCAAGTATCGTCAGTTTGTATATTGGGTGCGCGATTCTCTTATACGTACCCGCCTGGCTGATCCGGAATATGGTGGTAATGATCTGTTTATGATCACGGAAGACCGGTATGGCGATCCTGTAGCGCCGCATCTGGATTGGACCCGTCCGATTCCGTGGAAGCGGGCAAACGAGGAAGAAATGCGGGCCATTGAAAGCGTATATTATACAAATCCTGTCACAGGGGAACGGGGACTTGACCCCAAGCAGATGAATTACAAATATGAATGGTACGATTATACTGCCGCAGCATTGCGCCGGAATAATCTGGATCCGACGTTACGTGTACGTAATACCGACATAGAACCGAATCTGGATGAAGTCATCATGATATCCAAGGATACGGCCTATATTGATGACGAAGGACGTGTTGTAAACGAGACGATTACCCGTCCCTTAAGCAGTCCTTTTGATTTTCTTCATACGCGTATCGTTAATATTTATCCGGATGAGACGGCATGGATCAATGATTTTAAAAATGCGTACAATGAACCTTATCTGAGAATGTACTTTATTCATCCGGGGTATGATGATTATCCGGTGGTGGGTGTTTCATGGGAACAGGCGACTGCTTTTGGTGTATGGCGTACGAACACTTACAAGAATTCTTTGAACCTTCCTCCCGGCCAGGTCATAGAGCCTTTCCGTTTGCCTACTGAGGGAGAATGGGAGTATGCGGCCCGCGCGGGTAAAAGCGAAAATAAATATCCCTGGTCAATTGAAGGAGTGAAGGATACAAAAGATTGTTTTATGGCGAACTTTAAACCGGGGGATGGTAATTATACGGAAGACGGGCATCTCATTACCGCCCGTGTGGCTTCATTCTCTCCGAATGAATTCGGGCTGTACGATATGGCCGGAAATGTGGCGGAATGGACTTCTACTGTTTATTATGAGTCGGGACCCAAGCAAATGAGCGATATTAATCCGGAACTTCATTATGATGCGGCTAAAGAAGATCCTTATGATATGAAAAAGAAAGTAGTCCGTGGCGGATCGTGGAAGGATGTAGCCCGCTTTATCCGTTCGGATATGCGTACTTTTGAATACCAGAATGAAACACGCTCGTATATCGGTTTCCGTTGTGCTCGTACGCAAGTCGGATTTTCAAGTTCAAAAAAAGGAAAGAAAAAATAATAAAATATAAATCATGGGTAAATACAGGAGATATAAAAACCGGGTAGAAATGTTCCTTTCCAGTGAAAGGGGGAAAAGGGTTCTGAACTTTTGCTATAGCTGGGGAGCTTCCGTGATTGTGATTGGCGCGATGTTTAAGATTGTACATTTGCCTTATGCAAACACGATATTGTGTGTATCATTGATATTTGAATCATTGGTATTTTTCATTTCGGCGTTTGAACGTCCGAACAGTGAATATAACTGGGAAGAAGTTTTTCCGGTATTGAAATCAAAAAATCCTTTGGACCGTCCGGATTTTGTGACAGGGGGTGCCGGTGGTGCTGTTATTGTTGGTGACGGTGCGGCAAATCTGGGTGGCAGTACGGTAGTAATCGGTAATCTTGGCGGTGCACAAGGTGCCGCATCCGGAATGGAGGGTGAAGGCCGGGTTGCAAACGGTAGTTCTGCCGGTGGCGGCGTTTCGTATGCTCAGACGCAGTCGCCCCAGAATTTGGTGAATGCCGGTATGGCTACAATGGGGCTGAATATTTCCGAAAAAGATTCGGAGGTATTGGCTGAAAGTATAAAGAAATTGAATAGTGCTGCAGAACAGATTTCGAAAATGGCGGATCTTACGGAAGCGACTCAGACTTATATTGATCAGATGTCTACAGTGTCTCATAATCTTGAAAAATTCAATGAGATAACAGGATCTCTCGGAGATGTGTCGGATACGCTTATCAGTTCGTGTAAAGCTATATCCGGAGCAACAGAGGATGGTACCGAAGAATCTCCCAAGAGTTATGTCGAGAATATGTCCAAACTTAATGAAAATCTCTCCGGCCTTAATCATTTCTATGAAAATCAACTATCGGGTCTCCGTTCGCAGATGGATACTATCCAGCATATTAATGCCGGATTAAATCGCATACGTGATATGTATGACAGTTCTATTGTCGACAGTGCTGCATTCCGTAATGAAAATGAACGGATGGCTCAGCTTCTTTCCCAGTTGAATCAGGTTTATGGCCGATTGTTGCAGGCGATGACCGTGAATATGCAGGCCGGCGGATATCCGCCGGCTCCGGCAGCCGGTTCGCCGGGATATCAACAACCGCCTTATCAGGGATACCCGCCGCAGGGGGGATACAGATGAGACGAGAAAATAGTTTAGATTTTGAATAAGAAAGAAATAAAATAAAAATGGCAGGAGTATCGAATAATCCCAATTCAGCACGTCAAAAGATGATCAACCTGATGTATCTGGTATTCATCGCGATGATGGCCCTCAATGTTTCTTCGGAAGTGTTGGATGGGTTTGAATTGGTCGAGCATAGTCTGCGCGCTTCAACAGAGAATACTACCACGCGTAATGAGCATATAATGGCAAACCTGGACAGGGCGTATCAGGCTAATCCTGCGAAAGTCGGCGAATGGCGTGCCATGGGAGTGAATGTGAAAGCACAGTCTGATGACTTGATTAAGTATATAGAAGAACTGAAGTTACGCATTGTGCAGGAATCGGATGGTAAAGACGGTGATGTTGAGAATATAGAACATAAGGATGATCTGGAAGCGGCGTCCCGTGTTATGCTGGCGCCGGTTGTCGGAGAAGGTAAAAAATTAAAAGAACGTCTGGATGGTTATTGTACGACCATGTGCAGTGTGGTTGGCGATCCGTCTAAAAGAACGATGTTTGAATCCATGTTGAGTACTGATCCTGTAAAAAAGGCCGGTGTCGTTGCTAATTCCTGGGAAACTGCATTGTTTGAAAATATGCCTGTTGCTGCAGCGGTAACACTACTTACAAAAATACAGAGTGACGTCCGGACTGTGGAAGGAGAAGTGCTCTCAACCTTAATTACAAATGTAGACGTTGGTGATTACCGGGTGAATAAAATAGAAGCGTTGGTTATACCGAAAAGCCAGATTGTGACAAGCGGTATGCCCTACGAAGCGCAGATCGTCCTGGCGGCGGTCGATTCAACCAAACAACCGGAATATTACTTAGGTGAAACTCTTCTGAAAAATAATATGATTTCCATCTCTACCGGCGGGACGGGCGACCGGACGTTGTCCGGTAAGGTGGTAGCCGACGGTGAGACGTACTCCTTTGACGCAAAATATGCTGTTACCGAATCAACAGCTACGATTGCCCCAACGTTGATGAATTTTCTTTATGAAAGTATTGATAACGATATGGAAATAGCGATGCCCGGAGTGCCAAGCGGTGCTGTTAAAGCAAGCCTGACCGGTCATGGGAGTGTAGTTTTCAAAGATAAAAATATATGGACGGTGAAAGGCCTTAGTATTTCTTCCTCTCCGAAAGTCACTGTTACTCTTACGGCAAGCGTGGGGGGGCGTAATGTTTCGGCAAGTAAAGAATTTACGGTTCGTCCGCTACCGGATCCGCTACCGTTTATCTCTTATAAAGATGCGAATGGAACTGTTCGTAAATTTAAAGGAGGTACTTTTCCCAAACGAAACCTTATGGATGCTTCGGGTCTCCAAGCTGCGATTGATGACGGAGCGCTTAATGTACCTTATACGGTTACCGGTTTTACATTGACATCTGTCGATGCTTTGGGTAATTATATTCCGGAAGTTTCGAACAGTGGAGAATTTACGCCGCGACAAAAAGATTTCATCCGGAATCTTGCACGTGGAAAACGATTTTATATAAGTAATGTGAAGGCGCTTGATCCTGCTGGAAAACCAGTAGCAATTGCATATTCGATGGAGGTTATCGTTAATTAGAAATGAAATTGATATAAATAAGTATAAAAAATGAAACGTTTTTATTATATAAGCTCAATTTTTCTTGCTCTGACTTTATTAGCACAGGCACAAAATCCTGGTCAGACTGCACCTCGTATGAGCCGTGGCGGTGATCGTAGCAGGCAGCAGGCAGAAAATAACTCTGGTTTGCCGGAATTGACCGTACGTGCGCAGATCATGAATGAGCAACTGACGCAGGAAATTGGAAACGCACGTTGGATGCGTGTTATTATGCGTGAGCTTGATCTTACGAAAGAAAAGAATGCACCATTATACTATCCTGTTCAGGAAACGAACGGGATGAAAAATCTTTTTACTACGTTGTTTCAGTTAGTAAGTGAGGGTAAAATCGATGTATATAAATATCTTGCTGATAATGAGTCGTTTGATGAGGATAATTTGTTGTCTTTTAAAGAAATGTTGGACAATTTTAATATTTATTACGAGGAGGTTCCTGCCGGAGGAGGTCAGCCTGCCCGGTATGCTATCAACTCAAGTGATATCCCCTCTCAGGAAGTGAGGTCTTTTTATGTCAAAGAAGCATGGTATTTTGATCAGAATAATTCTATTTATGATGTTAAAACATTGGCTATATGCCCGATCGCATATGTAATTACAGATATAGGTGAACAACCTCAACCTATGTTCTGGGCGAGATATGAGGATATTAGTCCTTATATAAAAAATAATTACATCATGACTTCAAATATAAATAATGCGAAGACGTTTACAGTGGATGATTATTTTCGTCGCCGGATGTTTGATGGTGATATAGTAAAGACGGAGAATCTGATGAATCTTGCTTTGATACAATATTGTCCGACTCCGGATTCACTGGAAGCTGAAAGAAAGCGCATTGATAATCAATTGCAGACTTTTAATGATTCTTTATGGATACAGCCTGATACAACGACTGTGGTATTAAGCAAAAAGGAAGCTAAAAAAGTACGTTCTACACGAGGCTCCAAAAGTGAAAGTGGGGTGACTTCCGATGATAAAAAGACAACAAAAGAAAAAGCGCCTAAACAGCAAAAGCCCAAAGCGGAAAAAGCAGCAAAATCGTCTCCTACACGTAGTATACGAAGATAATAATAACAATAGTTTACAGTCCGTTTCGCCATAACAGGTAGCTGTAACAGCGGAAACAAAATTGTTGGAATAATAGATTGGAAGAGGTGTAAAGCCTGTTCCAATTCTCTATAATATATTTCTTATGGATACATTCTTCCGGATCGTCCGTTTTTTGTATTGCATCAAACATGGCTTTATTTATTTCATTGAGCCATTTTTGTTCGGGAGTATAAAAACCCATCTTTTGTTTGCGCCAGCAGATTTCGTCCGGAACAATTCCAATCATTGCTTTGCGTTGAAGATATTTATTCCAGCCGTTGTGAATTTTGAATGACGAGGGTATGGAAAATATGAATTCCGTTAATTCCGGACTGTCGGATAATGGCATGATACATTCTATTCCATGTGATGCCGCCGAGTGTTCTCCCCATCTTAGGATGTTACCGAGAAACAGGGTATAGCTTTCAAAAAGAGCATCGTTCAGTATCTCCTTTTTTATTTGAGGGATGGGTGACGGATATTCGAAATAACTGTCTCTGACTTCCGGAATCAAAGCCTCATACTCGTGTTTTCTTTTTTCTCGCGCCAGTTTTTGTGGCGTATAATAATGCGCTTTTGCCCATAACTTCAAACAACGCGTCAGTACCTCTTTTTTTGTCATACCGGAATTTCCGACCTGTCCCAACTCTTTCCACCAGCTCCTCCACTCTCCGTTTTTGCGTAGTGATTGCAGGAATAAAGGAAAGTAAGCAGGATAACCGCCAAGCATTTCGTCTCCTCCCTGCCCGTCAATGAAAACAGCCTGTCCCTGTTTCTTGACTTCTTCCATGATACGGTATTGGGCAAGGGAACTGGGATTGTATAATGGGGTGCTGTGTACGCGATTTACCGCATCTGAATTTTCAATAATCTGTTCCGCTGTGCATACGACTTTAATCCATTCCACACCTGTATGGCGTACGACTTTCTCAGCCCAGTATGCTTCTCCTCCGTCATAATTGTCTGTCGATGTATATGCGACAAGCGTTCTGGATGGATCCGTTTTTTTTGCCATGCAGATAAGTGAGGAGCTATCCATACCTCCGCTCACTCCTATGGCAAGAGGCCCATCGGTTAATTGCAGATTTTTATGCACGGAATCTGCAATCAGGGCACGTAGCTTATCCGTATATTGTTTTTCGGAAACCTCGTCGTAGGGAATTTTACTTCGGTTATAGGGTAACGTATAATATCTTTCGACGATCAGCCTGTCGTTTTCTATTTCATATTTGACAAAATGGGACGGTTCTATAGAGTGAATATCGTTGAAAAAATATTGGTCCGATAATCCGATGTTTCCCCACAATAAGAAATCTGTTATGGTGTTTTTATTGATACTACGTGAGTCTTCGAAAAGGGTGTATAATGTCCGGCATTCCGAAGACAGGGCAAAATGATTCCCTGTATTACAAAAATACATCGGGCGGTTACCGAAGTGGTCGCGCGCACCATAGATCGCTTTATTTCCGGAATCAAGATAGATTAACGACCAGAATCCTTTGAGTGACCTGAAACAATTAATTCCATCTTGTTTGATCATGCGTAAAACGATTTCGGAATCAGAAATGTCATTTTCTGCAGAGACAGCTAGTTGTTTACATAGTTCCTTTTTATTCAGAAGCCGTCCTTCAAAAAATAGAAGATTGTCGTTGTACGATGCCGTATGTGATGTTGTGTTTTGTTGTGAACAAGAACCCATCGCCATACGTGCGGAAGATTCGGACTGCCCTGCGTATTGCAGCTTTTTGTTTATCAGAAAAGACGTGTGTGCCTTTGCGCCACGGTGAGATAAAGAATCTAATCCTTTATTCAGTAAAGCTTTAAGGCTTGAGGATGGGATGTCCTGTTTTTTGTAGATAGCTAGTAGACCGTTCATAAAACCTGTGGTATATCCGTTTCGTTTTAATAAGCAAATGGACGGATGCCCTTATTGATTGTGAATACAAATATCCGAATTAATATTTAATTGTCCAAAAAAGACCTTTTGTTTTCGGTTGAAGACAGATTTCAAAAATAATTTATGCTATCTTTATTTCAATACATGAAGATAGGCGCTTCGGTAATGAAAACAAATTTATTTGTTTTGCATTTCTCTCAGCTTGCACTATCTTTGTTCCGTACAATTTTAATGCGGGATATGCGTTAATATCTTGTATTGGATTAGATTATATGAATAAATGAAAGTATGTAATAAATGTATTTTGACGGATGCGTATCCCGGTTTATTGTTTGATGAAAGCGAGACGTGTTCGATGTGTTCTTCCCGTCATGTATTTGAACCTTATGGAGAAGATAAGTTAATATCTATCCTGGAATCGTTAAAAGCGAAAAAAGGGGGAGAGTATGATGCCTTGGTTCCTTTGAGCGGAGGAAAAGACAGCATGTATATTCTTTATCTGGCCGTAAAGGTCTATAAGCTTAAAGTTATGACGATGACCTATGATAACGGATTTGTGAGCCGGCTGGCTATTGATAATATGAATCGTGCCGTAAAGCAAATGGGAGTAAAACATATTGTTTGCAAACCTGATAGCGAGAACCTCAGGAAGATATACAAGGATATGCTTCTTCGTTCCGGGGATATTTGCGGTGCATGCGGTATTGCTATTAAAGCAAACATTTTTAAAGTTGCGAGTGATTATAAAATACCAATGATACTATTGGGAACATCTCCTCTCGAAGAAGATTCGTTTCTTCCCGATACGACGCAGGATATCGGTCGCTTTAAATATATAATGAAAGAGGCGGGAAATCTAACAAGAAAGGAAATGAATGAATTTCTTATTTACCCGAATATGAATTTTTTCAGGCTTTCATTTGGAAAACGTACCGGTAAATATGCCAAAGAAGTTCGTCCGTTGTTTTATATAGAAAATCCGTCCGATAAGGAAATGGGGGATATCATATCGCGTGAGCTGGGATGGGAAGAGGATACGTCACGTGAGTATTCAAAGCATTTTGACTGTATAGTCGAATCATTTACCAATTATGTGCGGTATCATATATACGGATATGAACGCAGGATGTGCCAGTACAGTACAATGGTACGCCGGGGGGAAATAACACGAGAAAAAGCTTTGGCGATGTATGAATCGGATAAGATGTCGGAAAAGCCGGTTAATTATCAGCAAATACTGGAACTTCTGAATATTGAAGATCGGGATATGGAAGAGGTGCTGAGGATAAAGCCTTTAAAATATGAACGTTATGTGTCTTCTGCCAATAAGTTGTATATTAAACTTATGGAGTTTATAAAGAAATAAATGACTGGCGGATGGAGGTTATATATGATATAAAGGATTGGAAAGAAGGAGGCGTTGTTGCTACGATTGGTTTTTTTGACGGGGTTCATCCCGGTCATCGTTTTTTGCTTCAGGAAATGCGGAATCTGGCAAAGGAACGAAACCTTCCTTCTGCAGTGATCACATTTCCGGAACATCCGCGAGTCGTTCTTCATTCGGATTATCAACCAAAATTACTGAACTCATTTGACGAGAAACTTGACCTGTTGTCAAAAACAGGTATTGACTATATTATAGTCATGAATTTTACGCCGGAACTTGCTGCGCTTACGGCCCGTGAATTTATAATGGATATTCTTTCCTGCCGGTGGTGTGTTAAAACATTACTTATCGGGTATGATCATCGCTTTGGGCATCAGCGGGCCGAAGGATTTGAACAATACGTTATTTATGGCGAAGAGTGTGGTATGGAAGTGATCAAAGCTTCTTCGTATAGCGATAAAGGGATGGCTGTCAGTTCATCAACGGTACGCCGTCTTATTGAAAACGGTGATGTGGCGACTGCATCACATCTACTGGGTTATAACTATCGTCTTGAAGGACATGTTGTTGGCGGATATCAGGTGGGGCGTTTGATAGGCTTTCCTACTGCTAATATTGCTGTTGATGAAAAGTTTAAAGTTATTCCACGGAGCGGTTCTTATGCCGTATGGATCGTGGTTAGCAGTAAAAGATATAAAGGAATGTTGTATATCGGTTCCCGGCCGACGATAGGATATGATGATTCTTTAAGTATTGAAGTAAATATATTTGATTTTTCGGAAAATATATATGATGAATCTATCATGGTTGAATTTGTTGAATTTATCCGGGAAGATGTGAAATTTGACTCGCTTGACGAACTTAAAGAACAAATGGAAGCGGATCAATTATGTGCAAAGCGCATAATTGATAATGCACAATAGACAATCGAAAGTTATTAAGCCGAGCATAAAGCAATTGAGAATGAGGCTGCCGAAGGTTGCGAATGACAGAAAAAGAAGTCTTGGTTCTTTTGTTGCAAGACAAAAGAACCATGTTTATAAGAATTACTAAATTAAAATATAGTGGAACAATATTACGATGCGATTGATTTGCTGAAAGGAATGGTATCCATTCCGTCTTTCAGCCGTGAAGAAAAAGAGGTTGCAGATTTTTTGCAGACACATTGGATAAAAGCCGGATATGTGGTCAATCGTCAGGATAATAACTTGTGGATATCCACGGACATAAATCCGGAAAAACCTACTCTATTGCTCAATTCCCATATAGATACGGTGCGCCCGGTCAGCGGCTGGACGAAAGACGCTTTTATCCCGGATGATTCCGAAGATGATATGATTTACGGATTGGGCAGTAATGACGCCGGCGCTTCAGTTGTTTCCCTGTATGAAGTATTTACTGTCTTGTCGCAAAGAGAACAGTCTTACAATTTGGTGTTCTTAGCTTCGGCGGAAGAAGAGGTTTCCGGCAAAAATGGTGTAGAAAGCGTATTGCCGCTACTTCCCGAAATCTCTTTTGCTGTAGTCGGCGAACCGACCGGAATGCAACCTGCTGTCGCGGAGAAAGGTCTCATGGTGCTTGATTGTACGGTTATCGGAAAAGCCGGGCATGCGGCCCGGAATGAAGGTATCAATGCTATATCCCTTGCTATCCGGGATGTGGAATGGTTTAATATGTTTCAATTTCCGGAGCAGAGCGACTTGTTAGGGCCGGTAAAGATGAGCGTGACGCAGATACAAGCCGGCACGCAACATAATGTAATTCCGGACCGGTGTACTTTTGTCGTAGACATTCGCAGTAACGAGTTTTATTCGAACGAAGAGTTGTTAAAACAGATAAAAGAATATATCCGGTGTGAGGTTGTACCACGAAGTACGCGCCTTAATTCATCACGCACGGATATATCCCACCCGTTTGTCCGGCGTGCTGTAATGCTTGGCAGACAGCCGTTTGGCTCTCCTACGTTAAGTGATCAGGCGTTGATGCCGTTTACCTCCGTCAAAATTGGCCCCGGCGATTCGGCACGTTCACATAGCGCTGACGAATACATCCGCCTCTCCGAAATACGTGAGGCGATAGATGTGTATATCATGCTGTTGGATGGGCTGGATATTAATGCATAAACTAAGGACAGGTGTTTAAGGATATTGTAAGTACGATAGGAGCCCGGTATCTCGTGGCCTTTTTGAACCTGTTGCTGATTTTTATCAATAGCAAGGTGCTGGGACGTGAAGGGATGGGATTGGTTGGTGTTATTTATGCATCAGCAAATCTGGCTGTTATCTTTAACAGTATTCTATGTGGTAATACGATTGTGTATTTCATGAACCGGTATAATTTACGTTATGTTTTTTATCCTGCATATATCTGGGCTTTCTTCGGTTCTGCTGTTGCGTGTATGCTGATGTTTTTTTTTAATATGTTGCCGGAAGGCTATGAGATGGTAGTCTTTGGTTTGGCTGTACTGATCTCTCTTGTGACGGCAAATTCGTTGATGCTGCTGGGAAAAGATAATGTAAAAGGTTTTAACCTGACTTTTATTTTTCAAGGATTCCTGACGTTTTTACTGTTACTTTTTTTGTATTTTGTTGTTGATTATAAAAATATTACCGGTTATCTTACCGGCTTGTTTATCGCTTATGTTGCGGCGTATATATATAGCATGGTATTATTACTTCCCTATCTGGGCAAAAAGAATAATGTATTTGTAGATAAACCGTTTTCCAATGTTTTGAAGGAGATGTTTTTGTATGGTATCTGGAGCAGTACGGATAATCTGGCCGAAGGACTTACGACACGTTTAAACTATTTTCTTGTTCATAATACCGGAGGGTACGGAAATGTCGGTTTACTCGATTCCGGAACTAAAATGTCGGAAAGTGTATGGCACATCAGCAACAGTATCAGCTATATCGAATATAATAGTGTATCGAAGACAACAGACAGGCAGGAACAGAAGCGTGTGACTTTACAGTTATTTAAATTGACTTACTGCGCGCTTATAATCATTATGTTTCTAATTGCCTGTATACCGGAATGGTTTTTTACAAAGTATCTTCTGACTTCGGAATTTGCCGGAATACGTAATGTTATTATCGGGTTGTCGCCGGGTATTGTCGCTTTAGGTAGTAATCGCATATTAAGCCACTATTTTATTGGTAGCGGAAGAATAAAATGGAGTACATTCTGTTCTGTTTTCGGGCTTGTGACTTTGCTTATTGCAGGGTTATTTCTGATTCCGGCATATGGTGTTTTCGGAGCAGCTGTTACATCCAGTATTGCCTATACCTGTATGTTGATCTTTTCTGTTATTGTATTTAAGAAGCAGACAGGTTCGTTATTCAGGGAGTTTGTACCTTCAAAAGATGACTGGAATGAGTTAGTTGAGAAAATACGTCATTATCGTCGTAAAGATTGAGAAATGCTTATTTTATCCAGGGCACCGGATTCAGTTTTGTCCGTTCCTGCCATATCTGGAAATGAAGAATTGTTTCATTTCCTTTTTCCGTATCCGTAAATATTTTTCCAATGGATTGCCGTGTGGCGACAATATCTCCGGCTTTTACATAAACTTCACTTAAATTACTATATACCGTTAAGTAATTGCCATGACGGATGATTACATTGTTATTGAATCCGGGCATTACAAATACACGTGTGACAACACCTTTAAATATGGCGCGCGCTTCGGCTCCTGTGGTTGTTTGTATATCGATGCCGTTATTGTTTGTGCGTACATGTGATAATTCCTGATGTTGATGTTCTCCGAAGGTTGATACGATGGTATATTTACCAGTCAACGGATAGGGTAATTTTCCTTTATTACCGGCAAAGTCCTTAGATAAGTGAACTTCCGACTCAGTCAGGATATAGTTTCCTTTAGCAGAAGAGGAAGGAGTCGCAGCAGGCTTCGATGTGGTTTCCGGTGATGTTTCCGTTGGTTTTGTCCCGGCTGTTTCTACCGGTTTATTTTTTTCGGAGTTTTTGATATCTTCTGCAATGAGATTTTCAATCTGCTTATTCAAAGCATTGGCTTCTTTTCTTTTCTGATCTAAAAGACGTTGTAAATCTTTTTGCTTTTTGTTAAGTTCCCGGACCTCTTTTTGTTGTAGTTGTTCTTCTTCCTCCAGTTTCTTATTTTCGTTTTCACGTTGTGTAAGCAGATCCTGTTTTTCCTTACGTGAATTTTCAAGTTCAGTCTTGCGGCGCGTGATTTCACCTTGTTTTTTTACGATGCGATCAGCCTCTTCTTTTTGCCAGTCGGAGTACTCACGTAGGTAACGCATGCGTCGATAGGATTGCGACAGGTTTTCGGCAGACAAGATCAGCAGCATTTTGTATTGTGTGGTACGATGTTCCTGTTGTTGGCTTTGCATCGATTTGGCGTAATTTTCTTTCGTTTTGGCCAGATCTTTATCTAATATTTCAATATCATTGCTTATCGCTTTTATCTTTTGATCGATTTCGGCCATTTCCTGTCCCAGGATCGAAATGATTTTTTTTCTTGAGAGCAATTGTTGTGATAACAGATTCAGCCTGTTAAGAGATGTTTTGGCATTTGCACTTGTTTCGTTCAGCAACTGGGAGGTGAGTTCGATATCTTTGAGTGCCTCTTTACGCTGACGTTCAAGTTCCTGTGCGGAGAATAAGCCGGTAGGAATTTGCATCTCCTGCGTTTTTTTTATGGTCTGTGTATTTGTGTTTTTGGAACTTGTTGTCTTTTTGCCTGAACTATTGCCACTGCCTGATTTTCTATTCTGGGCAGGCAGGAATAATATTATGCAGCATAGCAGTATTGTAACAATATAGAACCGTTTCATTTCTTTCTAAGTGAATTAATAATTTGTTCCAGCGTTACCCTGGTATATCCGGACGGAATATTAAAATCCATTTTTAACGGATTGTTAATCTCCGGAAGAGAAAATGTAAATATTGCTGTTCCCTGTGTTTGATTTCCGGATGACAAGCGTGTTGTCATTTTCATTGGAAATCGTTGTTTATCTATTCTCTGGAAATCGCTATAATCCCATGTCAATGTTTGCTTATTCTTGTTTTCTATTGTTGTAGATAGAAGCTTCTCCTCTCCGTCTGCCATAAATGTGTAAAATGATCCGTTTCTGTCTTTCAGTTTGAGTTCAGCCAGGTTATTGTTTTTACTTATGCGGAAATGACGGTAGTGCTTGGTGGAGATTTCATCTTCTCCGGGAATAAACATCCGGTTCGTAAACAACGCCTGTAAATTTTGAAAGTTGAAGTCTATTTTCGTTTCTCCCTTCAGGTTCTCGTAGCTGTCGGCCATATAACGCTTATTCATTCTGTCCAGTATTTTTATACTGTCATTTGTCATTTCAATACGAATCATTTCGATACCAAGAATCGGTTGTACGGATAATTGCAGACAGTCGTTATAGATCATTTTCAGGTGAACTCTTGAACTGAATTCATTTTGCATACCGGAAAAATCAAGTTTCATTCGTGTCGAAAGGGTCTTAAAACGAAAAGAATGATCTAAAACGGAAACAAAAAAGGCTTCTTCCGTTTTCATTATTTCAGTGCTGGATGTTGTTGTGCCGGACGGAGATTTGCAGGCAGCGAACAGACACACCATTAATACACCATATAATGCTTTCCAAATGTTACTATTCAGTTTCAATTGTAGATTCGTCCGTGTTATTAAATAATTCGTCTTCTGTTTCTTCAAAATATGTTTTTTCAGCAATTTTTCTATCCAATGTTGCCGTTTTTTTACCCAATTCTTTCGCTTTTACCCATTGTTCCACAGCTTTTTCTTTTTCTCCCGACATGTACAGTATGTCACCATAATGATCTACCAATTCCGCACTGTTCGTTATGTCTTTGGATAATGCCTGTTCAATATAGATTTTTGCCAGAGGATAATTACCCTGTATGAAAAATATCCAGGCGTAAGTATCTATGTACGTAGCGTTGTCCGGAGCCATTTTTATACATAGCGCACTCATCCGCTCGGCCTTTGTCAGGTCTTTCTTTAAGAGAGACAGATAATATGCGTAGTTGTTTAATACTGCGATATTTTTGTCATTGTACTTTAAAGCTTCTTCATAAGCATTGAAAGCATTGTCCGTCTCTTTTATTTTAAAATATGTGTCACCGATTTGTCCGTAAAAATCAGATATGAGAGCCGTATTCTCCGGAGAAATTAGAGGAATGGCGGATGTATATGTATCTATCGCAGACTGGTATTCTTTTTTTTGGTAATAGGCAATACCCAGATAGAAATGAAATTCCATGGCATCGGGAAATATTTCTTGACATTTCTTACAAAGTTGTATTACTTCATCCATATTCTCTGTCTGGAGTGATAGCCGCAGAAGCTGTTGCCATGCACTGATATTTTCCGGTTCGCTTTCTGTTACTAACTGATACTGGAAACGAGCTTCGTCGAATTTGCTTTGTGTGGCAAGAAATTCTCCATATGCCAGTTTCAACCGTGATTCGTCAGGGTGTTGTTCAAGTAAAGTCTGAAACAAAGCGTTTGCTCCGTCAATATCCTGTTTGGAGCGCTGCAATTGTACGATATAACGCGCTAAAATGTTTAACTTGGTATTCACATCGAGTCTTTCATTTACCAAAGCGGCGTTTATCTGCTGTTTGGCAGAATCCCCCTGTCCCGTTTTTTCGTAATAGTTTGCCATGGAAACCGGATAGTATGGCGATTCCGGATCAATTTCACGTGCTTTATTATAATATTTTAAAGCCTGGGTGTTATCATTTTGCTGTAGATATAAGTCTCCAAGTATGATTGGATAACGGGATTCCATGGGAAATTTGTCAGCAAGCTTTTTCAGTTCATTAAAAGCCTTTTCCGGTTGTTCCAGAGTCATGTACAACTGATACTTCTCCATGGATAGCGCCTCGTGCATTCCCATCACATTTTCCAAAGCATTATAAGTATCGATGGCCTTTCCTATTTCACCCATACGGGTATATGACTCTGCCAGGTAGTAGTTCAGTTCCGGCTTTTCGGGAAAAATTTTTGTCAAGATTTCGTATTCTTCAGCTGCTTCACCGAACATACCGAGATTGAAAAGTAAGGTCGCTAATGTACTTCGGTATTCCTGATTATCCGGAGTATACACAATTGTTTTTTTCATCAGGGAGACGGCTTTCTCCGGCTGATTAAGCTGTATGTAGTATGACGATAGTTCGAACAATGCCGCTGATGATGTAGAATCTATTTCGAGACAATGCCTGAACATCTCGAAGGATGAATCAAACTTTTCTGCGTTTTTTAGTTTTAAACCCTCGTAAAAGAAATAATCAAACTTGCGTTGTTCAGCCGCATGGAGCTGTTGTTTGAGATTTGCCTTCTCCTGAGCATGAGTGTATGGCATTACGCATACTAATTGAAGTAGTATAAGTAATGAAGTTACGAACTTATATTTGTTTGTTTTTGTTGTCATATTGTTCTGTTTTCCGAACAAAAAAATGAATTTAAATTTTTCCTGTGTGTCCGAATCCTCCGGCGCCACGTTCTGTTTCATCCAGCGTTTCTTCCGCTTGCCACTCAACTTGTGAATAGGATGCTATAATCATTTGACAGATACGTTCTCCGTCATTTATAACAAAGGCTTCTGATGACAGGTTGATTAAAATCACTCCTATTTCTCCACGGTAATCAGCGTCTATTGTTCCCGGAGTATTCAGTAATGTTATTCCGTGTTTGATGGCTAATCCGCTGCGGGGACGCATCTGAGCCTCGAAGCCTTCCGGCAATGCGATATACAGACCGGTAGGTATGAGTTTACGTTCCAACGGTTTCAATTCGACCGGTTCTGTAAGATATGCACGAATATCCATTCCGGCTGATGATATGGTTGCGTATTGCGGTAACGGATGATGAGACTTATTGACTATTTTTACCTTCATAAAATTATTTTTTCCTGTAAAATCCTGTAATATTTATGTGCAAAGATAGTGCAAGTTGAGAGCAATACAAAATAAGCTTGTTTATTTTTATTGCCGAAACGCCGCCTATCTTTAATTATCGGGATTAAAGACAGTGCATTGATGGCAATCCAAAAGTAATGAATTAATTAAGCGTTTTCCGATTTGCCAATTAATTCGATCAGTTTTGTAACAGCTTCTTCTTCCGGTATATTTTTTAATACACATTCTTTTCCTTTATACAAGCTTATACGTCCGCGTCCGGCACCGACATACCCGTAATCGGCATCAGCCATTTCTCCCGGTCCGTTGACGATGCAGCCCATAATGCCTATTTTCAGACCCTTCATGTGTGATGTTGCAGCTTTTACCTGCGCAATCGTTTTTTGTAAATCAAATAATGTACGTCCGCATCCGGGACATGAGATATATTCTGTTTTACTTACACGTACACGGGCGGCCTGCAGGATGCCGAACATATAGTTGTCGAGCATTCCGGCGTCACATCCGGATTTATCCTTGTTGCATAACATAATACCATTACCGAAACCATCGGTCAGTAATGTTCCGAAATCGACTGCCGCTTTAATCTGAATGGTTTCTTTGTCCGCCTCGTTGTATTCGCGGCGAAAAATAACAGGAACATCACATGATTCGTCTAATAACCGGTGCATAAAAGCTCTTGTTTCACCGATGTAATTTGTATGCGAACTATTTACTATCGCGATTGTGTTTTTATCTGTTTTAAGAAGGTGTATTACTTCTTCGTTTAAGTCTTTGTGTGTCAATGATATAAATTTTGCTTTCGCATTGCATTTTATTAATTCGTCTTTTTCAGAGACGGAAAAACAGGGAAAAGCTCCGGTTTGCGGATTCCAGCTTTTCGCGTCGATAATGTAATTTTTACAAAACGGCATGCCGGATTTGTTATCCGGTATTGTGTATATCCAATCGGGCCTGAGGTTATTATCAGCGGTATTATCACCATCGGTTCTGTCGGAAAGGACAACAGGCGGTAAATCTCCTCCAATTCCGTGAACAACTCTGCTTTTTCGTTTGAGCGGACGTATCGGATCATACAGTGGTGATGCGGCTGCGTTTATAGGCGGATGATTATCAAGTACGGTTATATAGTTGACTAACTTTCGGGCAACGGGCATTTCCGCTTCGGGATCTTCGCTTAGTGATACACGTATCGTATCGCCATACCCATCTGCTAATAAAGTTCCTATACCAACAGCACTTTTAATCCGGCCGTCTTCGCCGTCTCCGGCCTCCGTTACTCCAAGATGCAAAGGATAATTCATACCTTCCGCATCCATTGTGCGGACTAAAAGCCGGACGGTGCGTATCATGATAACGGTGTTTGATGCTTTGATGGAAATTACGACATTGTCGAATTTATTTTCGGCGCACAGGCGCAGGAATTCCATACATGATTCGACCATGCCTTCCGGGGTGTCTCCATACCGGCTCATGATGCGGTCGGAGAGTGAGCCGTGATTGACTCCGATGCGTATTGCGGTATTATTATCGCGGCATAATTTCAGAAACGGAACAAAACGGTCGCGTATTTTTTGCAATTCTTTCGTATAGTCTTTGTCGGAGTATTCTATGTTCTCGAATTTACGTGCCTTATCGACATAGTTGCCCGGATTAATGCGGACTTTTTCAACATATAATGCCGCCATATCGGCCGCTTTCGGATTAAAGTGAATATCCGCGATAAGAGGGGTATCATACCCCTTTTTATCGAGACCTTTGCGTATATTCTGAAGATTTTGCGCTTCCCGCTCTCCCTGGGCCGTGAAACGAACATATTCGGCGCCGGCCTTTATCATGCGTATGGCCTGATCGATGGCAGCATCGGTATCCATCGTAGATACATTTGCCATGGATTGTATACGTATCGGATATCTTCCACCGAATGGGGTGTGACCTATTTGTCCGATAGATGATGACCGACGCTTATAATTGAAACAGTCCATTAATTGGTTTTGTGTTTATAGGAAACTTTTTTCAGGTCGTCATTCGCTTTCACGATTTTATTTTTCAGACTTTCCTTGTAGTCCGTTAATTTTTCCTGTAAATCATCATCGCTTGTTGCAAGAATTTGTACTGCAAGAATAGCACTGTTCAGTGCGCCGTTAATTCCGACTGTGGCAACAGGTATTCCCGGGGGCATCTGTACAATGGCTAAAAGTGCGTCCATTCCCTCGAGTGTTGAGTTTATCGGCACTCCGATAACCGGGATTGTGGTCATAGATGCTATTACACCGCAAAGGTGTGCCGCCATACCGGCAGCAGCTATTATGACTTTTATTCCGCGTTTTTCCGCACCTTTGGCAAATTTTTCCACTGCTTCCGGTGTACGGTGTGCTGATAGGGCGTGCATTTCAAACGGTATTTCCATTTCATCGAGAAATGCAGCTGCTTTTTCCATAACCGGCAGATCGGATGTACTGCCCATGATAATACTTACAATAGGTTTCATATTTTTATTAACAGTTAGTAGTTTAGTAATGAGTGATCAGTTTGAATTTTTATTATATTTCTTTTCTCAATCGCGCCACCGCAATTCCGAGTTGCTCTCTGTATTTGGCAACTGTCCGGCGTGCAATCAGAAAACCTTTTGAATTCAGTATATTAGTCAGTTCTTCGTCTGTGACCGGTTTCTTTTTGTTTTCCGCATCAATTTCCTCTTTTATGATCTGTTTGATTTTTCGTGTGGAGATCGTTTCTCCGCTTTCCGTTTGTGTTGATTCGGAAAAGAAAAATTTTAACGGATAAATACCGAAATTTGTTTGTACATATTTACTGTTGCTTACACGTGAGATGGTTGATATGTCGTAACCGGTTTTTTCTGCAACATCCTTAAGTATCATCGGCTGCAGTTTGCTTTCATCTCCGGTCAGGAAGAACTCTCTTTGTAAGATTATAATTGTTTCCATTGTACGTCGTAACGTTTCCTGACGTTGGCGAACGGCGTCAATAAAGCCTTGTGCTGCATCCAGTTTTTGCTTTACGAATAAAACGGCATCACGCATATCCGATGTCTGATTGGCTTTGTTTCCTGCGTAATCTTTCAGCATATCCGAATATTCACGGTTTATTCGCAAGTCGGGAACTCCGCGGCTGTTAAGTGTTAAGGTTATTTCTCCGTTAATTGTTTCCACCGTGAAATCGGGTGTTATACGATTCATGATGGTTGTCATGGAATCATCCCAGTTGCTTCCGGGTTTAGGATTTAATGATGTGATTTCCTGTATCGCCGCTTTCATTTGCTCTTCGTCAATATCAAGAGACTTTTGTATTTTGTCGAAATGTTTGCGGGTAAACTCTTCAAAAAAATCTGTCAGTATTTTGGTCGATAGAACCACCTCTGCGGTTTCATTGCGCTTCTTTAGCTGTAAGATAAGACATTCCTGCAAGTTACGTGCGCCAATGCCTGGCGGATCAAAATCCTGTATCAGGCATAATACTTTATGTAATTCCTGATCATTGATGTCTTCTCCTGACTGAAAGGCGATATCATCGGCTATGGCATTGAGATTACGTCTCAGGTATCCGTCATCGTCAATATTACCGATGATATACTCTCCGATTTTTTCATCTCTTTCGGATAATTCGTTTAGCTGTAACTGTTGAAGCAGGTAATCGGAAAGCGATTGCTCATTATTAAAAGGCGTACTTTCTTTACGCTCTTCTTTGCTGCTTATCTCTGCCAGTTTGTAATCCGGAATATCGTCTTCACTCATATAGTCACCAAGAGAAAAATCTTCGTTTTGATCTTGTGTGTCAGCATTGTTATCTTCGTTATCGAAATCAGATTCCTGTTCGTCCGAAAGTTCCTTACCTTCTTCGAGCGCGGGATTTTCATCCAATTCGTTTTTTATACGTTCTTCTATCTCGAGTGCAGGAAGCTCCAGCATTCTAATTGTCTGTATTTGCTGAGGCGAAAGCCTTTGCTGTTGTTTGAGTTGTTGTTGTTGTTTAAGTGCCATATCTACAATCTCTTTGTGGGACAAAGATAATGCAAGCCGGACGCAATACAAAATAAACCTGTTGGTTTTTAACAGACCACAATATTTTTAACCAAGCGTTTTCGTGTTTTAAAAAAGAGCGGACTTTCGTTTCATGGAAGTCCGCTCTTATATAATTACAGGATATTGTTAATCCTGGTATTGGGTAGTATTTATTTGATAATAACCTTGTAGCGGTTATTTCCGATAACCACGACATAAACACCGCGGTTCATCACCTCTTTCGTATCTCCTTCCTTGATATCCAGATATTTGTACAAGGAACCGCTCATCGAATAAATATACGCCCTTTCCTTACTGTCGGAACGGATGTACAAGGTATTCTTATAAGCCCATACGGCCAGTCCGTTGACGGGTATCTCTCCGGTGATGCCGCTGGCCGGATCGGGTTCGAAGGAAATGGTCCATGGCTCTACCACCTGGCGTATCTTATACTGATAAGAACCGTCCTCCAGATCCTGTCCGATGAGTTCCTCAAATTTGCCTGAATAAACCCCTTTGGCCATCACTTTGAGTGGCGTGCCTCCCGAATAAGACGCCTCGAAAGTAAAGTCCTGATGTCCTTTGACATAATGGTAACCCACTCCCGGGTTGGTAGAAACCCCCTCCGTATCAGGGAGGTCCACATACCGCTGAATATCCGGATCGATGTAAGTCATGAAGAAGAACTGTTCCTCCCAGCATCCGTTGGGCTCACGCAGCCAGATACTGATTCCGTCGTACACGGCCATCTGCTCGTCAGGCGTGAGGGGCAGATAAGCATTTCTCCATGGATAGCCGTTAATACTCCGCATCAGGTTGGGCGAACCGCCTGTAATACCCAGGTCGATCCTGTTGTTTACATCCAGGTACGGTTTCACGAGTATCAGGTCGTATACCGGATGATTATACAGACTCATCCATTGGGAAGTATCACGTCCTCCTCCTGCTATCACCGCCTCGAGCGCTCCCTGCTGTCCTTCGATATCCGCCGGAACGTCCAGTAGTGAGAAATCGACCACATAAGTAGCGGTATTTTTCGGCAACGTATACGAGTCCGCTAACGGCCTTCCGTCGGCTCCCACGATCATGTCTTTCGTCCATGCGCCGAGGTAGTTGATCGTAAACGTGCGGTCCCTGAACGGATCCGGATTCACGGTGACGATGAATTTCATCTCACATCCCGCATATATATCATGTCTGGCCGCTTCATCATATTCCTGTTTCCAATCGGGTTTTGTCGGATAATATCCGGGTTCTGTCGGATCTCCCTGGTCTTCCTTTTCCGGCCATGTATGTTTAGGCACAATCACGATACTATGTTCGTTGTAGTCCGGAATGCCGTTCCCATTGTAGTCATAAGCCCATACGGCAAACAAGTCAATATCGGTAGTTCCAATGGGAATCACATCCCCCGTCATGAACAGGTCTGCCGGTTTGTCCAGAATGGTAAGTACCAGCGGCCATCCGTCCGTCTGTGTCCATCCTGCAAAAACCAGCGAATCGGCAGGAGCATGATACAATCCCCCGGTATTCCCCTTAATCACGGCCGAAGTATTCATCGTCGGCATGGTCGGGTTCGGAGAAGGCAAAGCACCTCCGATGGCAGGGTGGGAGCTGTTCTCATGATAAGTCAGCTTCACCTGCAGACAGTCCGGAATACTGTCGGGCACCCCATCCGGTCCGTTGGTATCCTCCGCCCAGACCGCATAAAATGTCGTATCGGAAGTGATGGTAAAGATATCCGCCCCCTGTTTCAGGTCCGAAGGAACACCTGCCGCCGTTGTGATAAGACTGTGCATGAAACCCGACCATCCGATAAAACAGGCATTCGTTCTTTCCAGAATCCCCGTGTTACCAAAGAGGGTGACCGTATTTCCGTTGTTATACAGGTTGACATCGACCGGTTCCGTACCCCCTGTCTGTCCGTTTCCATCATAAATCACAGCAAACTGGAGATAATCGGGAATACTGTCGGGCACCCCGCCCGGTCCGCTGTTATCCTCCGCCCAAACCGCATAGAACGTCGTATCGGAAGTGATGGTAAAAATATCCGCTCCCTGTTTCAGATCGGTCGGTACATCGCCGGCCGTCGTGATGACCGTTTTCTGAGTAGCCGACCATCCGATAAAACAGGTATTCGTTTTCTCCAGCATACCGGTATTCCCGTGTACAGTAACACTACCTCCGGTGTTGTACCGGTTGATATCGACCGGAACCGTACCTCCGGTATTCGTATTGCCGTGATACGTTACCCCAAACTGGAGATAATCGGGCACACTGTCGGGTATCCCCCCCGGTCCCGTCTTGTCTTCCGCCCAGATGGCATAGAGGGTGGTGTCGGTAAGAATATTGAACGTCGAAGCCGGCTGCTTCCGGTCTGCCGGCACAGCCGCCGCCGTTCTGATTACGGCCGTCTGGTTGACAAACGACCACCCGATGAAACAGGCGCTGTCAAGAACCATGGCCCCTTCATTCCCTTTCACCGTCACTGTGTTTCCGATATTATACAGGTTACCGTCCGTAGGTTCCGTCCCGGATGTCGCCAGCGTTTTATTGTAAGTCACCAGGGACTGCCCGAAATCAGGCACACTGTCGGGCACCCCTCCGGGTCCCGTCTTGTCTTCTCCCCATACGGCATACAAGGTCGTATCCGTAGTCAGGATCATAAACGAATCGGCCGGCTGTATCAGGTCGGCAGGAATCCCCGCAACAGAAGTGATAATCGCGCCCGGCGCCGTGAATGACCAGCCCATAAAACAGGCGTCTGTCAGCGTCATCTGCGGACTGCCCTCATTTCCTTTCACCGTCACCGAATCGTTCGGGTTATACAAGTTATGATCCACAGGAGCTGTCCCGGCAGCAATATCCGGGCTGTAGAACACCTCTACCTGCAGGTAGTCGGGCACACTGTCGGGACCGCCGCCCGTACCGCGTTTATCCTCCGCCCATACGGCATAGAGCGTCGTATCCGAGAGAATATGAATCGAATCGGCCGGTTGTATCAAATCCGCCGGCACCGTCGCCAGGGTGGTGACGATGGCGGCCTGGTCTATGTACGACCACCCGATAAAAGTCGCATCGGTCAGCGTCATTGGCGGAACCCCTTCATTCCCTTTGACAAAGGCGCTGTCGTTTGCATTATACAAATTACCGTCGACCGGTTCCGTTCCTGTCGCCAGCGTTTTATCATAAAGTACTCCAAACTGCAGGTAGTCCGGAACACTGTCGGGTATCCCCCCCGGTCCCGTCCTGTCGATGGCCCATACCGCATACAACATCGTGTCGGATACAATCTCAAACGAATCGGCCGGCTGTATGAGGTCTGCCGGAATATCGGAAGGAACTTTGACCGTATCTGTCTGATTCACAAACGACCATCCGATAAAAGTTGCATCCGTTACCGCCATATTACCCACATTGGCTTTCACCACCACACTGTCGTAATCATTATACAGATTGATATCCACCGGAACAGCGCCGCTGGTTGCCAGTGTCTTGTTATAGAGTACTTCGTATTGCAGGTAATCGGGAATACTGTCCGGGATCCCTCCGGGCCCTGTCTTATCTTCACTCCATACGGCATAAAGAACCGTCGCACCCAACACCTCGATCGAATCGGCCGGTTGAACCAGGTCTGCCGGGATGCCGGCCGCCGTTTTGACCGTGTCTGTCTGGTTCGTGAACGACCACCCGATAAAAGTGGCATCGTTCAATGCCATATTGCCTTCATTGGCTTTTACGGCAACACTGTCCTGAGGACTGTAAAGATTACCGTCTACCGGTGCACTTCCGGTTGTCGCCAGTGTTTTGTCATAAGTAACCCCTCTTTGCAGGTAGTCCGGGATACTGTCCGGCGTACCATTGGGTCCTTTTTTGTCAACCGCCCAAACGGCATACAGCGTGGTATCCGTCTGAAGGATCTCAAACGAATCAGCCGGTTGTATGAGGTCTGCCGGGATGCCTGCGACTGTTTTGATTGTATCTGTCTGGTTCGTGAATGACCATCCGATGAAAGTCGCATCGGTTAACGCCAGGTTTCCTTCATTGGCTTTGACCGTCACACTGTCATTCGGATTATAGAGGTTGCCGTCCACCGGCACTGTGCCCGAAGTGGCTAAAGTCCCGTTGTAGAAGACTTCTTTCTGGAGGTAATCCGGTATACTGTCGGGAATCCCTCCTGGCCCCGTCCTGTCGATCGCCCAAACGGCATACAGCGTGGTATCGGTCTGAAGTATTTCAAACGAATCGGTTGGCTGTATGAGGTCAGCCGGAACCATCGCCGCCGTTTTGACCGTATCTGTCTGATTCACAAACGACCATCCGATGAAAGTGGCATCGGTTAACGCCATATTGCCTTCGTTCCCTTTGACATAGACGCTGTCGTTCGGGTTATAGAGGTTATTATCCACCGGTTCCGTTCCGGAAGTGGCGAGTGTTTTGTTATAAAAAACTTCCTTTTGGAGGTAGTCGGGAACACTGTCGGGTCCTCCGCCTGTTCCGCGTTTATCTTCCGCCCAAACGGCATAGAAGGTTGTATCCGAGACGAGATTCGGAAAGAGGCTGTCCGGCTGCATCAGGTCCGCCGGAACGCCACCGGCCGATGTGATGATGCCGGGTGCTGGATTGGTGAATGTCCATCCGATGAAAGTAGCGTCGGTCAGTGACATGTCGCCGGCCTGCTCTGTTTTTACATCGTTGCCGACTATGTAATACCGGTTGTCGGAAGGGACTGTGCCGCCATCCGAGGTGTTGCCGTCATAGAATGCCTGGTAGAAGATAATATCACTTTTCAGCTTGTTATCCGTCGTGTCGCATTCGGCCTGTATAGGATAGTTGGTGCCATTGTCATTGATACGTATGGCCAGGCTACCGAACGGCATATGGCTACTGGCTGTATTGACTGTAATCGTTACCGTTGCCGTATCGCCGACATTTGCACCAGTCGAAGAAAAACCGCTGGCTATCAATGTCGAGTAAGAGTCGTTGTACAGGGAAGCATAGACCGGCGCATTAAGCGGCGCTTCCCCTTTATTTACGACTGCTACGTTAACCGTTAAGACATCCGTGGACGGATTATAGCTATAGGTAATCGTGTCCGGAACAGGGTTCGGGGTTATAAACAGAGGCACGCCATCGTGACTGATTGTGGTGCCCTGCGCTAAGACTGCATTGTAAGGGGTATTTCCGTCGCCTAATTTGATCGCAGGACTTACCTGATACCTGGGTACCGTTAGGTCTTCATTGATATTTACTATGTTATAACAATATTGGTTCCATACTTCACGCGCAGGAGCCCAGGAGTCATCACCGGATTTAAAAATACGAATCGGAGAGGTTGATGCCGCAACAGCCTCTTGTCCGGTCACTATTATTTCAGCATGTCCGTCGCCGTCAATATCGGCGATAACAGGGTATTCCCTTACCGTTCCCGAGAACACATTAGTAAATGTTTCTTTTGCAACTGCCGTAGCTCCGCTACCATCAATAATGCGCAATTGTTTTTCATCCCGGTATACAATTTCATTCAGTCCATCCTGATTGAAATCAAACAGGGTCGCTCCGGTAGCTCCTGAACCGTCAGTGTGAGCCAAACTCCATTTTTGTACGATCCTGCTACCTTGTGTCTTGGTTTCGTCATAACGTAGCGCATACATATTCAAGTTACTGGTAATAAATATGATTTCAAGAGTAGGCGTATTATCAATATTACCGATCATGGGGGTGCTATGGATAATTGTTCCGGAGGCTATAGAAGTATCAAAGCTTCCGACAAGAACCGATCGATTGTCCGGTTGAGGCTTCCAGACCAAAACTGTTGCCCTTAGATCATTTGTACTTCTGGATATCACAATAACCTCGAGCTTGCCATCACCATCAATGTCTGCAGCTAACGCCTGTCCTTCTTTTGGAACTGTCGAATAATTCACGACCTTATTAAATTCTGATGTTGGCAACTGCCAGCCTGTTTTCAACGACATCGTTTTACTGGGAATATCCACATTGTATATTTGAGTTCCCGCTAATAATTCCAATTTACCATCGCCGTCAATATCAACGGCAAACGTAGAATAGATACCAATATTGTAGTAATAAAGTCCCTGATTATTGGATCCTTTGCAGATTTGTTTCCCATCGGTAATTGAGTATATGGTTGCTCCCGCATATACTTCCGGAATACCGTCATTATTAAAATCAGCTACTCCTACATTCGCAACTTTATAGGCTTCAGCATCTGTTTTGAATTGGGTATCTGATTTCCACAACGGAGTTCCGTTGATATCATAAGCATACATATATCCGTCACTTCCGGGAACCAGCAGGTACCCCTGGCCATTATATCGTGCGATAGCGCAAGAACCTCTGTTATTCGTTTTTGTCGTAAGCGTAAAAGATTTTTTCAATACCAACGGATTTTGACCGGGGAGTTTACTTTTATCGTAATTAAATATCTTCATTCCCGGATTTTCATAATCTGCTTGATGATCCGTCTGGGCTATGATTTCGATTGTTCCGTCTCCATCGAGGTCTCCTACCATCAGATTGCCATACGTACTCACTAAATTCGTACTTACCGGAGTTATTTCCTTTATGGTCCAATTTGTCTGTGGTGGTAAAACATAACAATCCGAATAGACCATATTGTCCGGCGTGTTTGCAACCATAATATTTACAGTTGCGGAAGAAGGCGCTCCGCCGCAATCAATCTCGTATGTCAGTTGATCTGTTCCGACATAGTTTGTGTTAGATGTGTAAATAATTGCCGTGTCACCCTTGATCGCATCGTGACCGATTGTTACGGTTCCGTTTGACGGTCCGTTCAAAATTGTAATTGTGAGCGGCGAACAGGCATAGGTATCATTTTTTAAAACATTGATAGGTACGGGTATTTCACTGACAACATATACTGTGTCGTTCAGTGCGGAGACTGTCTGTGCTATCATTTTCTGTGTAGTAAAAGAACTTACACACAAAATGATCAGTAAAAGTAGCTTTTGTTTCATATTTTTATTGTTAGATTCGAATTTGCTATGCGTAAATATCTTATTGCCAAACATTACTAATGTTGCAAAGGAAATATTTTATTTTAACAAATGCAAGTGTTTGTCTATTGAAAATGGAATTTTAAGACTTTATGCGTAAAAAAAATGAATTTCACAGTTGATTTGTCCACTTTTGGATAGGATATTTTCTTCAGAAGTTGTGTTGAATCCGGTTTTATAATATCTTTTATATAATAAGAAAGATAAGTTTTTATCCGGTAGTAAAAAATAAATAAACTTATTTTGTATTGCGCCCGGCTTGTGTTATCTTTGTACGGTAAAAGAAAGAATAATTGTATGCAGCAATATATAGAAGATGATATCGTGAAACGATTGCGTGATCCGAAAACGCAGCGGGAAGCGTTTTCCCAGGTCGTTGCTGCATATAGTCAAAAATTATATTGGCAGATACGTAAGATGGTCCTGGGGCATGAAGATGCCAATGATATTTTGCAGAATACTTTTCTTAAAGCGTGGGCCAATCTGGATCATTTCCGTGGGGACGCAAAGTTGTCTACATGGATGTATAAAATAGCAGTAAACGAATGTATTACGTTTTTGAATAAACAGCGTGCACAGAATAATGTGCCTCTTGATGATACGGATGTTTACCTGTTGCAGACACTTAAGGCAGATGAATATTTTGATGGAGACGAAATCGATGAAAAACTACAGAAAGCCATACTTAGTTTGCCGGAAAAACAGCGGCTTGTATTTACAATGAAGTATAAGGATGATCTGAAATATGAGGAGATATCGGAAATTTTAGGAACTTCTGTTGGTGCGTTAAAAGCGTCATATCATCATGCGGTGAAAAAAATAGAGGCGATTTTAACAGATGATATTTAAACCATTTTATTAATTCATAGTCTAATCCAAAAGAAGAAAGGAGGGTCATATTATGGGTACAAAAAGTAACAAATTGGACGAACTCAGGGACAGACAACCATTCCGTGTCCCGGAGGGTTATTTTGAGCGTTTTTCCGAAGACTTCATGAGCCGTTTACCGGAAAAGACGATGTCTGAGTCAAAGCCAAAAGATATATCTTTATATGACCGTGTTAAACCATGGTTATATATGGCAGCGGCATTTGTCGGAATCATCGTTCTTTTCAATGTTTTTAATAAGACGGCAGAAATTACTTCTCAGGATGGAAATAATGTAACGGCTAAAACATCACCATTAAATAATACCTCAGAAGCAGATGATAATGCTGATTTTCTGGAGTATATTGAAGATATGTATGTCGATAAATATGCGATTTCTTATATATATGATGATTTTATGGATAATTAAATAGCAAATGAAGAAGATAAATTTTATAGTATGCATTTCTGCATTGTTGCTTATATCATTGCAGTCTGTTGCACAAAAAAAAGACCACGGAGATTCGAGGGACGGACGCAAACCGTTTGATAGGGAGGAATTTATATCCAAACGAAACATTTATATAACGGAGAAAGTCGGATTGACTGCTGAGGAAACTGCTGTTTTTATACCTCTGGATAATGAACTCATGTGGAAGAAGTTTGAAATCGGTCGTAAATGCCATAGGCTGGAGCGTGAACTTCGCAATAAAAATGACAAGTCGGAAGAAGAATATAACAAGCTTCTTAAATGCCGTGAAGAAGTAAAGGAAAAAAGAGATCGGTTAGACAAAGAGTATCTGGAAAAATTCAAAAAAGTATTATCTGCAGAGCAGATACTTAAATATCAGAATGCAGATAAAGAGTTTTTTGATGAATATATGCGTGATAGAAAGAAATAGAAACTCTTGTAGACAAGAGTGATATCATTTTTAGTGTTTTTGTTTAGATTTAGTTTTAATGTTAATGGGGACGACGTGAGTCGTCTCCATTTTTAATTTTTACCTCCAAAACTAAAACTGACAGGAATATAGATCGGAGAAGTAAAAATCTGTTCCCCGACTTTAAATGAAGGTTTCAGTTGTACTGTTACTTTTGATGCCGTATTACCTAAACCGAGGAAATTCTTGACGATATTTTCTACGGTCGATTTGGAATTGCTTTTCATTAACTCTGCAATGTCGACACCAATGGTCATCGGAAGCAACTTTGTTTCACCTGCACCGACACTGAATGCCTGTTGGAAATTGCCGGTGGTAAATTGAATGTCGTCAATAGAAACAATGTAGTTCAGCGACTGAAATGCGGCGGTACCGGAGTTTGGGTTTTTTACGTCAAGATTTAATGTGAAATTCAATGGAATTGATGATGCGTTGCCGTTAAGGATGGATAACACTTTCGGGATCATGAGGGCCGACAACCCATTTGATACGTTAATATCCGAAACGGTAAGGTTTGAGATCGAATTGTACTTGTAATCGCAATTTGCAAGATTGTATGCATTTGAAAGACCGCTCTGCAGACTGGTACATCCGGAGAGTATCAGCATAACAGAAAAAAAAATACCTGTGATGATTTTCTTCATTTTATATACATTATTTGATTTTTACGGGTGCAAAGATAATATTTTTGATTTATCGGTCGATTAAAAAATGTGATCTTATTTTGAATAGGATCTATATTCTAAGTATATTCCGGGAGCTTTTATAATAATAGGGAGCTTGTTGATGAATTTTGTTATAAAAAGTGTATTTTTGACAGACTAAAAAGTAAAAAACAGTTATTATGAAACTTGACGGAAGAAGGGAAAGCCAGAACGTAGACGATCGTCGTGGTAAGGGATTTGGCCGGGGAAAGGCGTCTCTGGGTCTTGGTGGAGTTATTGTTGTGGGATTCATTGTGTGGCTACTTGGCGGTAATCCGCTGGACTTTGTCTCGATGCAATTATCGGAGGGAGGCGCATCGGTCGAAAATTATACGCGTACTCCTGAAGAAGAACAGATGGCTACATTTGCAAAGCGAATACTGGCGGGAACCGAAGATGTGTGGACAAAGATTTTCCGTGAAAGAGGAAAAGAATACACCCCTCCCCGTATGGTATTATTTCATCGTGCCGTTCAATCCGGATGCGGTAATGCAACTTCTTCCACAGGACCCTTTTACTGTTCTGCCGATCAGACGGTTTATATTGATTTATCATTTTTCTCGGAAATGGAACAAAGGCTGAATGCCGGTGGAGATTTTGCCTATGCATATGTCATTGCGCATGAAGTAGGACATCATGTACAATATCTTCTGGGTACGCTTGACGAAGTACATCGTAATCAACAGCGTGTGGGTCAGGTAGAAAGTAACCGGTTGAATGTGAGATTAGAACTACAGGCTGATTTTTACGCCGGAATCTGGGCGTACTATGATAATAAAATGTTTGATTCAATCGAAGAGGGTGATATCGAAGAAGGATTAAATGCCGCGTCACAGATAGGCGATGACCGCTTACAAATGGAGTCGCAGGGATATACCGTACCTGATGCATTTAATCACGGGACTTCGGCTCAACGTTCCAGATGGCTGAAGAAAGGCTTGCAAACGGGTGATATAACATTCGGCGATACTTTTTCTGTTGATTATTCCAACTTGTAAAAAATAAAAAAAATAGAGATAGTTTGTGCCAATAAATATTGGCACAATGTTTGTAATCTGAATAAGTGTGAATTTGTAGTCATTACAATATTGTAAAGTGTTTTGTTTCTCAATTCGCAGATTGATAGAGTGATGAATCTATAAAAATTGATATAAATGTTTAGGTTATAAAATTATGAAGCTACTATATCCCCAGGAACATTTTTCCTGCTATAATTATGAAAAGGGACAAAATGCGGCTCTTGAGATCATTAAAAAGAAACCGGGCGAGGTTATCGAAAGAGACCTGGTGGACACAGAGCTTGTTTTTGTTATCGATGGACATTTCGCGTTGTCTTATGCAAAGTATATTGATTTGGATATAACAAAAGGTAAAATTCTGTTTTTTCCTCCGGGAAGTTATGTCAAGGCAGATATTCAGGAAGATACCCATATCATTGTATGCAGGGTGAGGGGTGTTGTACAACTATGTGATTGTCTGCCTCTGGAGAAACTTCATCGTGAATATGGGGATAAGATTCCTGACGGCTTTCATCTATTAGATATGAATGAACGTATGTATGATTATATAGAACATTTTGTAGCGTGTGTGGAAGATGGGCTCAGCTGTTCTTATTATTTTGTAACGAAGATGAAAGAACTGTTCTTTTTATTGAGGGCATATTATACGAAAGAGCAGCTTGCCGGCTTTTTTTCTCCCCTGATGAGTAAGGATTCCCAATTCATGAATCTTATGTATAAGAATTACAGAAAAGTGAAGAGGGTGCAGGAACTGGCTGATATATCAAGGTATAGTTCTTCCGGTTTTAAAAAGCAGTTTAACCGGGTTTTCGGAACTTCAGCTTCGGAATGGCTTAGTAGCCAGAAAGCAGCGCATATTTTTCAGGATTTAAACAATACGGGATTAAGCATCAAGGAGATCGCGGATAAATATGATTTTTCGTCCGTATCGTCATTCAGCTCTTTTTGCACGAATAAATTCGGAAGGTCTCCCGGGAAAATGAAAAAAACAATAGCAAATGGAAAAAATAGCGATTAGTATCTAAATGATAAAAAAAAGGAACTCTGCGCGTAAAAATTGCAAAATCTTTTAGCAATACCTTTGCACCGTCAATTTATTTATTTTATTAATGAAACAATTATTTATTTATGAAGACATTAAAATTTGTATTTTATGGGAAGCCCCACGTTATGCAAAGCATCAACAATTTAGATCTGATATATAACAGATTAAGTGCGTAACTTTATGTTTTAGCTTTACATAACGCAGGGCTATCCTTACTTC
>JAITVS010000309.1 GCA_031285685.1 Tannerella sp. | reverse complement strand
GCTTCCGGTGCCACTCGAAGGGCGTATCTCCGGGGTGCGCCTGGTGGCTCGTTCCATTTCTTCAAAGCGCGAACGGGCAATGCTCTGTACCACTACCTTACTGGACGAAGGGTGTACCAGCATGATATGATCATTGTCCATTACCGATACATGCAAGCGGCCTTCTTCGATCTGCACCAGGTACTTCCGGCCACCGGCTAACAGGGTGACGGCTTCTTCCTGGGGGGGTAATTCTACTGTCTTCATATCTCAGGTTTTTGTCCCTGGCGCTGTCCCCTTCGGGGGCGCTGGCGAGGGGTTTCTAATTTAAGATGTCGCAAAAGCGCTCAAAACTGAACTTTTTGTCTTGGCAACAATCGGGACAGATAAAAATCTTTCCCCAAAGGGACAGATCGATCAAACCGATCACACGAACTGGCTTCCCGCAATTCGGGCAATTTTCTTCGCTTTCCTCTATGCGCCTGTACGGATATTGCGCTTTATATTCTTCCAAAAAATCCGTTGCTGCCTTTTTACTTGCCGACCAAAAATGATCCATAATATATTATTGTATTAGGACGCCTCACCCGTCGGGGTCGGGTGGTTTCTACGCTGCTTTCAATTGCCCTTCCAACACATCCAGGCGTTCATAGTGACTTTTGATAAGAGCCTGCAAGTGCAGTTTATCAATTTCAAATGAATAATCGCCCACTGAAAAACACCCTTTGGAATGCTCTAAAGCCCATTCCATGCAGGCAATGTTTTTGCGTATCTCGCGTATTTCGCTCTCTGCTTTTATTCTCGTTCTTTCTTCCATTGTTTTTGGTTTTATTGTTTCAATTTTCTTTGATTAGCCGTACACCATTACTTGAAATTTACACAAATTTAATCAAATCTGCTGTTCAATTCCTTTTTCTAAATTCATGATTACAAAGTCATTTCTTGATTTTTTCCTTTTATTCCCAATTCTGATAAAAAATTCTCTTTGTATCGCAGAATGGCTCTTGATTTTTCCATGTTGTTGTCTTTGACTGCACTTTCCAGCCTTCCATCGATCATGGCGACAACTTCGTGAAGTCGTACAGTATAATACTGTTTCAATAAGGGGGATAAAGGTTCATTGCGTATTTTTAAAAACAATTCTGCTGACTGTTCAAAGTCCGGATTAGATCTTTCCAGGGAATACATAATATCTACCTTATTATTAATAAATTGATCTTTCTCTCTTTTAACAGACCTGCTGAAAATGCAGACCCGATCCACCAATGTCATGGCCATTTTAATGTTTTCGGGTATATTTTTATAATTCAGATCATGCACCTTTATCGAAACGAGCCGCCCGGAACCGGTATGCTGAATTTGCATTTCATTGCGAAAATAGATTCCCAGCTTTGAAAATTCTTCCGGTACGGCAATTATCCAAAGTTGATTTACGTATCCCTTATCACGAAAAGACTGTAATGTATCTGCCAACATCTTCTGATCGGAGCTTCCGAAAGTTCCGTCAATGATAACGTTTCTCCGTTCGTCTGCTGCCTGATGGATCAGTCTTTGAGTCCACAGACTTACATCGGAATTCACCAAAAATGAGGCTCGTTCAGGTTCTGACAGTTTCAAAGTATTATAAAGCGGGTGGTATTCTCGCAGATCATCCGCGTTGATTACAACCGATGAAAACTGATCAACGGCCAGCTCACGCATTTTTGTTTTACCTGCGCCGGGTTGTCCTCCCAAAAATATAGCTTGCGGGCAACCGGAAAGGGTATCACCGGTGAGAAACTCAGAAACGATCAATTGATAGATTTCCGAATGGTCACCCGTGCTTAACTTACAATCATCAGGATGCATCGGCATATTTTTTCCTCAATGATTCAACCATCCTTACTTCTTCCGAATACACTCTTATCCAGCGACGAATATCATCATACGAATTGTCAATTTTGGTATAATACTTCGAAAATACACGGATTTCCTCCCGTCGCTTTTCCCAATCTCTTATTTTTTTCTTATTGGGATTTATGCTTTTATTCTCGCAAAAGCACAACAGAGCATACCCGCCGGCAAGAGAGGACATGACCTGTTGCATTACATCAGCAAGAGCACAGCCTTCAATACAACCAAGATCGTTGTTTTCATTCCATTTTTCCATATCCTTAAATTTTAATTTACTCCAATTTAAAACGTTCGTTTGACCGCTAACACATCCTACAAAAAGATTCAGTCGTTATTGATGAATTTTATATCTTTGTTCTTGCAATACAACAATATAGCATCAATGACAGTTGATGGTTTATAACCGCTTTGATCGCAAAGATCGTCAAGGTAATGCTTTGCACCCTTTGATACTCGGGAATGAATTTGTTCCGTCAGGTAGGCGTCTCTTTTCCTTTTACTTTTATATACAGGTATTTCCATTGCACGAAATTTGTGTGCAAAATTATACAATACTTTAATTTATACCTATCTATTTAATGATTAAATTCGCAACCAGGTTGCATCATCCCGAACCAATACACCCAAAGATTTTAAATTATTAATCCATTGGGTAGACAATATGGTTTTATCATATTTTGGAAACATATTTGATTGACAGTTCATGCATCATCGACCGCCTAACGGCGGTCGCGAAATTTTGCTTTTTGGGAGGTGTTTACTTTTCCATTGCCTTGTTTCAAACTATTGGTTTCTTCTGCTGTGTTCATATCAAAAATTATATTAAGCAGTGAAACCGCCCAGTGTAAGCGGTTTCACTGCAATAAAAATTAAGCTACTTCCATCATGGGAGCTTCTTCATCTGTCCCGATCCCGGATGTATATTCCGTATGATCTTCGGAGGTTTCACTACCCGTCATGATTTCATCTTCGCGGGTTTCTTCCGATGCAGCTTCACTTGCTTCAAACAACACTGTTTCCTTTGATGTGCTTTCGGGTTCTTCCCCATCTGTTTGGGTTTCCGATGCTTCCGTTTCTTGGGTCAATAACAGCAATTCATTATCGGTCTTTGCTTTCCGTTTATCATATACATCAGTATACTTTTTCTCAATTTCTGCAAGCTGCGCGGGGCAATGCTGATTGACAAACTGCAAAAATTCTTCTTCCGTTGCATGACCGCGATACACGGCGGAGCAAAAATTTGCGCGGATAAATTCACGAATGATCAATGTCATGCTTTCAGGCGTCAATTTTTCAACAGCCTGTTTTTTCTTATCGGATGTCGGGTGACCATCGCAACCGAACAAATCTTTTGCCTTGTCATAGGAAACCGACCCGGACATAAAGCAGTACATCATCTTCGTTTCAAGTTCCGACATTTCACCCGAATACGAAGGCAAACCATTGATTAACGTCTTGGCATCGTCCAAAATATTCTCAATGCGTATTTCCTGGTTGCGCGTATCCTTCGCTTTTATCCTTGCTATTTCGTCATCAACAATTTTCTTTGTTTTGGGTCGGCTAACTCCTTCGGCTTCTCCACCTTCGTCATCGTCTTGACTGTCCCCGGTTTCATGGTCAAATTCACGAACAATGTATTCGACGGTAACACGGTTTCTTCTGATTAATACGCATTTTTCATATTTTCCTTTGGTAATGCCGTCTTCAAACTCTGCTTTGTCATCTTCGCAGTACGACATTTCTCGCGCATAATCCTCCATTGCTTCGGCGTGATTTCCGGTATGCTCAAAATCTTCCTCTTTCGGTTCTTGGGGCGATACGGGATAAGATACAACTGTGTCATCCACCAAAAACAAACCTTCCTGCTCTATGGAATCATACACGGTATTATTCATGTTGTTTGAAGCATCAACAGTAACAAATTGAATGTTTTGCTCCGCTGCAATCTCAATCATTTTATAAACAAGGAATTGAGTATTTTTCTGGAGTAAACATTCCCTCTTATTGCATTTCCCTTCATTTGCCACCGGGAAAAGGCTGTAAGAATTGGTATTATGCGGACATCCGATACAATTGTTTTTGTCGAATTGGTAATTTTCCAACAACAGTGTATAAGTATTTTCCATCATGGAGGTAAAATTTTTCAATGAAAGATTACCCCACCATGTATAATTCCTCATTTGAAGGTGATTTTTATACACATCATGCTGAATATCTACGGGGTAAGTAGCCAGGCACAAACCAATGCCGATGTTTATCTCATCGCTGTCGATCATGGCTGCAATTTGGCCGATCAGGTCATTAAGTTTAACTCGATTGCGAATATAGCCTTCACTTTTACCGACCTTTTTTGCAATGGCCGAATAATCATACTTTTTGGTTTCCAGCAATGTCAAAAATCCCCTGCATTCCTCAATCGGCTTAATATCCGACCTTTGCAAATTTTCGGTTATACAGATTTCAAGGGCCTGTTCATCGGTAAATTCCCGAATATTTGCGGGGATGGTTTGAAGTCCCGCAATTTCCGATGCGCGAAATCTGCGTTCACCGTACACAATTTCAAACCTGTCCTCTACCTTTCTCAACAGAACAGGTTGCAAAACGCCAAACTCCTTTACACTTTCCGCAAGTTCTTGAATTTCCATTTCATCTATGAATTTTCGCGGGTTGTACGAATTAACAACGATTTCCGATAATTTTACCTCTTGTACACTGTTTGTACTTTTGTTTGCTTTTGCTCTCATTTTATTTTTTTTAATTGATTATTAATTATTTAACTGATTTTCCCTTCGATCTTTGCCTGTTTTCCGGTGTATATTACCCTTATCGTCATAGGAATATGAACCGTATTTATATTGCAGTCCGTCAATCCTTAATGTTTCATTGATATAAGCCGTTGCAAGCTTCATTGTATCAAATGTTTTCATAACAGTACAAATTATCAAAATTTTTTGAAATAGTATTTCAATGAAAGATGAAAATCGCGGATCGTAATTGAATGCTTTTCCTCAAAATTCTTAATACACTGAATCAAAGCAGTGAGATCATTTTCAAATTGATCGTATGTATCTATTTCCTTCATACAATGATTGATATATACATTCAATTGATAAACAGAATCATGAAGGTTGTCTAAAGTCTCGTTCAATTGCAGCCGTCCGACGTCCGAAATGACTAACTGTAAATATCTTGCATTGTCTAAATAAACATGACGCTGTGTAATCGGGCTTGTATAACTTTTGTTTGTCATTTGACTGACTTTAAGAAATTTACCATCTTCAATAGAAAATATTATTCCATTAACGGTATTTGCTTCCTTAAGAGCATTAACAAACCGTACATTAATCACTTTATTGCTAAACTTACCCAAGACAGGTATTACAGTGTTAAAACCTTCAATAATATTTTGATATACGATTATTTGCCTGTTAATCTGCATATTAAACTCTCTTTGCATTTTACTTTGCTCTTTCATGACATCATGCGTTTAATTGATTTATGTTTCGTTTTATCTTTCAGTGATTTGCAAGTTTCTATTAATCAAAAACTTTCTATCACATTCGCAAATAATATGCGTATCAGTTATGCGTTTGATAACTCGTGTAACTTCTTCATGACAGACAAACGGTTTACCATCTTTAAATCCATTTTCGATGTCGCCAATCAAATGGTATCTTTGACCTGCTTGAATTTCTCTAATATCCATTGTTATTGATTTTAAAGGTTCATTAAAATACTTCTGCTTCCTCGCATTCTTCCACCTGTTCGGGCTGTTCACTTTGGAGGCATGTTCCTAAAATATAATCGGCGGCTGCTTGCGCTTTGGTTGCTGCTCCGAAAAGGGCTGTTTTGCGTTCGCTTTTCAGATACGTTGCCCAGCCTTTAAGGCAGGACACGGAGTTTTCGATGGTTTGGTCAATCCCGCATTGTGAACATAATAAGGTTGCTGTCATTTCTGCAACAAGTTCTTCAAAGCTGTATGATTGTGATCCAAACATGGCATTTGAATTTTCAAACCTCTTTAATCTGCTCGAATGGCCTGTCGAGTGTGCAAGCTCATGGAAAAATGTCGCGTAATATTCAGCAGATGAAGTAAAAAGGCGTATTTCGGGAACATTTACGGTGTCAAAGTACGGGACATAGAAAGCGCCGGGTTGATCGTGTGTGATTCGGGGCGGGTGTTGCATTTGGTTTACAACCCTTTCGCATACTTCCAACGGATTATTATTGTTGAAGGTAAATCTCTTTTTTACATACTTCTCTATATCAATACCTTCCGTTTGATCAAGGTTAAACACGTTATAGTAAAACGGGGTAAAAA
>JAITVS010000269.1 GCA_031285685.1 Tannerella sp. | reverse complement strand
GGAGTATTATGTAAATCAATCCTATAACGGTTATTTCTTTCCTTTCATCAGATACCGGATCAAAACACTAAAGTCAGAAAGTCGGACAAAAACTGCGTCCATATATGAAACGGCACAGCGGAGCTTTTCCCGGTTCCGCTATGGCGAAGATGTACGGATAGATAAGATAGACAGCAACTTAATGCAAGAGTATGACATGTATCTGAAAAAGGAAGGACTATCTGCCAACAGTATTTCCTGCTATATGCGGGCATTGAGGGCAATATATAATCAGGCAGTGGGAAAAGGATTAGCTGTTGCCAGAAATCCATTCAAAGATATTTACACCGGTATCAATAAAACAACAAAAAGGGCTGTGAATGAATATGTAATCACCCGGTTAAGCAAACTTGATCTTTCCGGACAGGAACATTTAAAGTTAGCACAAGATCTTTTCATGTTCAGTTTTTACACACGGGGCATGTCGTTTAAAGATATGGCCGACCTGAAACAGGGCAATATTAAAAACGGCTATATCGTCTATCTCCGGAGTAAAACCAAGCAAATACTGACCATCAGGATAGAAAAATGTATGAAAGAAATAATTAACCGCTATAAGGATTCGACAGTTGATGATTATATACTTCCTGTATACAACAAGCATAATTACAACCATGCCAGCCATTTGGGAACATACAATAAGCGGCTCAAACGAATATCCAAAATACTGAATTTGGAAAAACCTTTAAGTTCGTATGTTTCAAGACACTCGTGGGCAACGATAGCTCATCGTAAAGGTTTTCCGCTACAAGTCATCAGTGAGGGGATGGGGCATGAGAATGAGAAAACGACCCGTATTTATTTGGCTTCTTTAGAACAATCAGTGATTGATAACGCCAATGCACAAATAATAGCGTTGTAGAGTAACTCAAGAATAGCACTTCTTACCAAGAAGTTGTACTGAAGCCAAATAGAGAAAAACAATGAAAATAGGACTTATATATTTTCTGTGGAAAATTGAAATAGGCTCTAATTGTTTTTTTGCAGTATAAACTGTTGATTTTAAGATGTTTATCGAAATAAAAAAAACCGAAAGGTATTAAAACGGGTTCAAAACGGAGCGATAAACATCTAAAGTTGCACGGGCTGTTTTTTCCCATGAGAAATGTTTTACCCTTTCAAGGCCGTAATTAACCTGCCGGGTATAATAATCCGGGGCGTTCTCCAATTGCAGCAGTTTGTCCACGATTGCCGTTTCATCATGCGGATCAATCAATATGGCTCCTTCACCGGCTACTTCGGGCATGGCAGAAGTGTTACCCGCGATCACCGGCGTACCGCATGCCATGGCTTCCAGCATGGGAATGCCGAAACTCTCGCGCAGGGAAGGGTAGAGAAAGGCGAATGCTCCGTTGTAAAGTGTAGTCAGGTCTGTGTTGGGGATGTATCCCGGAAAACTCAGATATGGCATTATCTCTTCCATGTTTTCTTCCTTCAGGATCGAAAGAAGGAAATCTTCTTTCAGATCTGCGATTAACAGGGGACGTTTCCGGGCTGAACGTTGCAGGTACAGGCTATACGCTTTTAATACGCGCGGCGTATTTTTCTTGGGATCCGTATTTCCCAGAAAGAAAAGATAATCATCATCCCTGATGTATTTATGTACAATTTCAGGATTTGCGGTTTGGGGAGAAAAACGCGGATTGTATCCGTTATAAATGGCTACGATCTGCGATTCGGGCAAAGATAATATGTCGCAGATATGATCGCGCTCAAATGTTGAAACGGTAATGATTCTGCGGCATTTTTCCAGGATACGGGGAACTGTCAAACGTCTGTAATGCCACCCCATTTCCTGATACCATGACTTGCTGCTCGATTGGCGTTTTTCAAGAAAAATGATGTCGTGCAGGGTTAATACCAGGGGTACGGGGCAATTTACCGGTGCCGTATTGCTTGTGCAATGCAATAAACCGGGTTTTACTTTTGCTACGGCGCGAGGCAATGCCACCTGTTCCCACAGGGGATAAGTCGGGCAATTTACTTCGATAACATGCATGTTTTCCGAATCGGCAACGCATTTATCTTCTCCGGGACTTACAAAAATGAAATATTCATTTTCCTTATCTATCCGCTGCAATTGTCTGATCGTTTCCAGGGCAACGAAGTCCATACCATGTTTGTTCGTACGGAAAATACGTTGGGCTTCTATCGCAATACGCATATTATTACGAGGTATTAATTATATTTATGTTCCGTATGAATAAATTCTTTGGAAGCTCCGCGCAGACGGAAGAAGTTCAGGAACATTAAGACGAACAGTACCGGCAGGCTGAGAATGGCATTTCGCAGTTTCCTGTCGACTAAATAATCCGGAATAGCCATACTGAAAGTGATGCACAGAACTAACAGAAGCCCCCACCATTTTATGGACATTGTCCAGTCGAACCAGGTCATGAATAAGGAAAGCAGTGTAATAAACCCGAACAGGATCACACGGGGAAACATCATCCATTGAAACAGTTTATTGCAATAGTCCCAGTTTCCGCGCAACATGGCTAAAGGCATGGAGCCGATCCCTGCGAACAGATTGGTAAACTGCGTGGCCAACCATCGGCGGCGCTGCCGGAAGAATCCGGATTTATTTGCTACTTTCTCGTCGTAGGTATATACATTTTCCAGATATTCAATATAGATGTTTTGTTTGAGAAGGATCATTTCCAGTTGTTTGTCGACCCCTACATGCGCGGCTTTCCATATACTTTCCCTGAACAGGCCATATTCAAAAGCCATGCCCGAACCGACCAGCCCGGAAGAAAATCCCAGGCGTGTGTGGCCTTTCCGGAAGATGGAGTTGTTGATCTCTTCACTGACCGCATCCAGTACCGCTACATTCGTATTTGTGTTTTTAGCGACCCGGTGGGTTTGCACTGCCGCGCATCCGGAATAAAACGCATCGTTGATTTTATCAAGGAAATCCGGATCTACAAGATTGTCCGCATCCATAATCACAATGGCATCGAAGTTCATTTTGTTCTCTTCAATATAATTCATTGCAGCCCTGAGGGCATTTGTTTTGGAACTGTTGGGCAGATTTATATTCACTACATGAGCGGAAAGCTCTTTCAACTTCCGGTTTGTTTCTTTCGTCATTTGATCAGAGATGACGATCACATCATATAATTCCCTGGGAAAGGCCTGTTCAAAGAAATATCTCACAGAATTAATAATTACGAAATCTTCTTTGTATGCAGGGAATAACACGGCATACCGGTATTTTTTCCCGGCCGAAGGATAGTTGAATTTCCTCTTTTTCAGGGAAAAAAGAGCAAATATAAATAAGTATAATACGGAAACGAGAAAGACAAGGAAAACGACGGCTTCCGTTATAAACCATATACTTTCGTTTTTGTGGATCCATTCTTGCCCCATTATCAGATACTGTTCCATAGGTTTTATGTGTTTTTATTATTTTCCTGTAAATATTTCAGTTCTAATTCTTTTTCAAAGTATTCACCTTTTAAAACTAACGCCAATCCCGTAAAAGCAATGATCGCGGTAGGGAATTGTCCCCAAAAAGCATTACCGTAGGCGCTTGCAAGCATACCGGATATACCGCAGAGCAATCCGGCCAGTATACCTTTCAATTCTCTGTTTTTTATTTTAAACATAATGATCCGGGCGCCCCGCCCGATAGCCGTGAGCAGTATACCCAAATAAAGGATAAGCCCGACGGCACCTGTTTCTACCCATATTTTCACATACCATGAATCATGAGGAATAGTGGTCGTAAGGCGCATTGAAATATTTTGGTTTTCAACGCCTGAAAGCCCTAATCCTTCTCCAAAAGGTTTGTTTTTTAAATGTTCGGCCAATATCGCCTGATTGTTTTTACGCACATTAAACGATGCGTCTTCCGTAGGGGTAAAGGCTGTACGCATACGCCTGATATAGGAATTGTCCTGTCCGATATCGGTATGCGCGAAGAAAACATAGATCGCTAACAATATGATTCCACCGGTAATCAGTGTTTTCCGGCTTTTAATTACGACAGAAAAGAGGGCCAGGCCGACAAGCGGCACAATTAATGAACCTCGCGTTCCGGACAGTATCATAGCATATAATGCGGCAATGGAAACAGCGGCGTAGAATATTTTCAGCCCTTTATTTTTCATATAAAGAGCGCAAATCATGAAGATGACACCGGCGCATCCCATATTAGACCCAAAGTTGCCTGCATCGGTAAAAAAAGAAAAATAACGGATGCCGGTGCTGAGAAGATGAGTTTTATATGAACCCTTATTCAACCAGGCAACCTCCGTTTCATCAAATCCGAAATGTTTTTGTATCAATGCTTTTATTACGGCCAGTAAAGTAAATATGGCCAGCATAAAAATAAATATCCGGATCATCCTGTACCGGTTGAACAGCAAGCTTGCAAGCAAAGAAACGGCAAAGCCATATAAGGCCAGGCTTCTGGACAAAACCCAGGCTTTGACCATTCCCGACGGATTATATATTTCAGCCAGACAATACAACATCCAGATGAATGTACCGATGGTGAGTACGTTTAGAGTGTATTTCCATTCAAAATTGCGTAATAAGGCAGTATGTATCAGTATTAAAACTAATGTACCGGCAATTAATATATCCATCAGGAAGCTAAGGCCGGACAGATTCATATATCTGCTTGCCGCAATAATGAAATAATTTAATACAAACACAGAGAAAAAGAGGGTCGACGGTTCCCGGAAAATCCGGATAAGTAAAACCAGAAGCAAAGGAATGACAACAATAGCGATCATTATCCCCACATTACTAAACAGGAGAGACAGGGCGATCCCGATTAACCCCGGAATAAGAATAAGGTTAATAATTTTGATGTTACTGTCTGCTGTCCCTGTTCTGTTTTGCATATGCATATTCTGTTACTTAACAGAAGTTTCCTTGGCCGTAATTCCCATATAAATTATTCTGTTGGCCAGCGTGCGGACAGAATTTTCAGGAGGCAACTGCCCTGTGAAGTCTTCAACGGCTTCACGGGTTGCGTTATTCAGGTAGATGAACAAAGGAGAGCCGCCCGCCATTTCTTTCAGATAGTTGATAAATTCCTCATCGCTGTTCTTCCATACCCTCTGGGCGTTTGCGATCAGGATATTCACATCTGCTTTTTTCAACAGGGACACGGGAATACTGTTCCTGTATACGGCAGGGTGTTCAACTAAGACGATATTGTATTTTTCGCTTACGTCGTACAGGCTTTCAAAAGAGTTTGCCTGCAAATAATGCTCCTTAAAGTTTGAGTCTTTATCAACAACCAGATGTTTCGCCAGGAGTCCCTGATCTGCCCACTGATCCAGCAGGTATTGCGAAACAAAACTCTTACCTTCACGGTCTTCAATACTTAAAAGATTAATATATAAGGTCTTGTCCGGCCGTAAATAGCTATTTAATCGATTACACATATAAGTGGCCGATATCCGGTTGCAGGCCTTGATATATCCTCTGTATTTCAATTGTACATTTCCGGAGAAAGCGCCCAGTACCGGCATTTTGGTCAATCGCCTTGTCCTTTCGGCATCGCGGAGAGTGCGGTCGAGCAGTTCTATCACAAGATTACATCCGATTATGAAAATGATACTTCCCAGAAAGGAGGCGATTGTAAACAGCAGGCGTTTACTTCCATCGCTTGCTAATGGGAATGCAGGCGGAGATATCGTATTCAGGTTTGAAGAACTCAACTGAATGTTCTTTTGCTTTAACTTTGCCATGTTCAGCGCATGTAAGACTTCCAGGTAACTTTCTTCCGTTATTCTGATCTCCCTTTCTCTTCGGTTGAGCTGAGTGCCGACGGGAGAAAACGCACGGTATTGATCTAAAAAGTCGCTTCTCCGGTTTACCATTACTTCCAGTTCCGCTTTTGCCCGGTTGCTTCTGATAAGTTCTTCCAGCCATTTGCTTACCATGTCGTCAATGGCTATACCTTCTTTTGAGTATTTATATTCATCCATCTGGCCTGACGTGACGGCGATCCTTCTTTCTATAACGCGCAACTGCTCTTTATTGTCATTCAGTTCTTTTTGCGCCGCACTGTCGCCGGCGGTTCCGAACGTTTCCAGTTCCGTGATTTTACCATTGATGGTAGACAGTTCATTCAAGGAATTGATAAACTCCGTATTGGCCTTAAACAGTTTGCCTCGCATTTCAAGTTGGCTTTCCAGTTCCTTTTCCAGGCGGGATGAACTTTCATATTCTTTCAATACCTGTTCGTATCTTTCTTCGAAAGCATTGAAAGCCAGTGTCAGCGTTTTTGTTTGTTCCGTATAATTTATGACGCCATGCTCTATGTTATATTCCGTCAGTTCATTCTCCATGACGTTTAAATCCTTTCGGATTTTTGCAAGTTCCTGTTCATAATGGGCAACGATGTCATTGACAGTCCGGTATTGTATACCGTCATACGTACGGATCAGTTCGTCATGGAGAAGCTTAACCGTATTCAATGCGATACCGGGATCGTCAGCTTCGTATGATATTTCTACAAGGTCGCTGTTGTCCAGGCGCTCTACGGAAGTTTTCTGTAAACTCTTATAACTGTAATACGGATTAGACCAGTTGAAAAGCCAGAACAGGAAGTTATCGGGATCTTCCGTTCTGTATTGTTTCAAATTTTCGATGGTTTTGTCAAATGAATTT
>JAITVS010000208.1 GCA_031285685.1 Tannerella sp. | reverse complement strand
TTAGTGGCGGCTGTCTTGAAATACTCTATAAAATTCTGCTGTAACCGGTCTTTCTGTTCTGCTTGAGCAGTTTCGGTATCGCTGTACAAATCAGCATTGTCATATTCTCGTTGGCGGAGTTTGCGGACACCATCGGCGTATAGCATTGTTTCTTGGTCTTTCTCACTTCGGCAAACGATTATCCCGTTATCATCTCTCTTTGGCTTGAAAGTTTTTTCTCCATCTGCATCGGTACGGGCGGTTCGTTTCTTATCCCATTCCACTGTCGTAACAATGCGGTTCAGGTACTCACGGATACGTTGTGGAGTTCTCTTGCCGAGAATGAATACAGGATAACTTTCAATGTAAACATACCACTCTTTAAGGTCTTCTACTTTCCGAAGTCTTACAGTTACTTTGGTGTTTGATAACTCTTTCATATAATGTTATTTCAAGTATTGTAAAATGTTGAAATTATTTAAGTCCTGGTATGCTCCCCTACTGGGATGTCGTGGATTGCCCTGTATTGTAAGATTCCCAATCTGCTTCCATTGAGGTTTATATTTCAATATCGCTTGGGCAATATCATCAAAGCATTGCTTTAGGTATGACCTTTTAAGAATCGTGTCCCCAAATGCAACTAAAACTATCGAATTGGAATGTGCTTTCAATACATTTTTGATGTGTTCTAAATTCTGTTTGTGCAAAAGTTCATTACATTCTTTCGATAAGCAATCGGGATTGGTTGCTCGCTGTGGATACACGTTCAACATTAAAAATCCATCCAGCTCATTTCTCTTCATATAACCTAACACTCGTCGAATTGTAGCGTCAGGAAGTTGGTCATTTGCCGTACTTGAATTAACTCCAATAACAATTAAAGGATTTGTATTATCATATCCTAAAATGAAACGAGCTGAATCTTCTTCGTTATTGATATATGTATTGATTTCGTATGCCATTTCTCTTTGCTATCTTTTGTTATACACATTATCTATTTCGGATTTGGGGGCATAAACATAGTTTCCTATCTGACGGGTAGGGATAGAAAACTTGCGAATATGCTTATAAACCGAACTATCGGATATGCCAAACTTTTGAGCAATCTCACCAATGGTGTAGCAGTCTTCCGGCTCAAGGCTGTATAGTTTTGCTATTGGTTTTGCTTTTTCGAGAGGCTTTTGGCGAATTGGAAACATTTCTTCAATAGTAGCTCGGTCAATCCGTACAAGACGAGTTCCCAAATTGATAGCAGGAATTTTCTGCTGACGAATAAGACGATAGAGCGTACTCTTAGCAACACCAAACAAGGCGATTGCTTCAGGAACGGAAATGTATAATCGGTCAGATGAGATTCTATCTACCACCGCTTGCTGTTCTTCTTCCTTTTTCTTCTGAACCTTTTTCTTACGATATGCAGCATTACCGCATATTTTAGAGCAATAAATGGAATCTACCGTTTTGGGTACAAACGGCTTGCCACAAACTGCACATTCTTTCTCAATTCTATTCATCATTATCTTTATCGTCATTTAAGTATCTATAAGTAGTCACAAGTACTCATAAGTTCCACCTTGACTTCAATTAAGTTCCGATACAAATATGGTACAAATGTATGATAAAAAACAATAGAAAACAAACATCAACAACAAGCACGTAAAAACAAAAAGTGCCGCAAACTATTCGTTTACAGCACTTTTATAATTATTGTTGATTATCTCTAATCGCTTCTTATTTCACTTCTTCAAAATCAACGTCTGTAACGTTATTGTCTTTTCCTTCGCTACCGGAAGGTGCGCTTCCTGCATCAGGACCGGGTTGAGAACCGGCACTACCGGCACCAGCATTCGATTGAGCCTGTGCGTTATACAGATCCTGGCTTGCAGCCTGGAATGTGCTGTTCAATTCTGCCATAGCAGCATCTATTCCGGCAATATCCTGTGCTTTATGAGCGTCTTTCAGTTTATTCAAAGATGCTTCGATCTGTGATTTCTTATCGGCAGGCAATTTATCACCGAGTTCTTTCAACTGTTTTTCCGTCTGGAAAATAGTGCTGTCCGCCTGATTCAGTTTATCGATACGTTCCTTTTCTTTCTTATCGGCTTCTGCATTTGCAGCGGCTTCATCCTTCATTCTCTTCACTTCATCGTCACTCAATCCGCTTGAAGCTTCAATTCGTATGCTTTGCTCCTTACCTGTTCCTTTATCTTTTGCAGAAACATTCAGAATTCCGTTCGCATCAATATCAAATGTTACTTCGATCTGTGGTGTACCACGCATAGCTGCAGGTATTCCGTCAAGATGGAAGCGACCGATTGATTTATTATCACGCGCCATAGAACGTTCCCCTTGCAGTATATGAATTTCTACCGACGGCTGATTATCCGCCGCAGTCGTGAATACTTCCGATTTTCGTGTCGGGATTGTTGTATTCGAATCAATCAGACGGGTCATTACTCCACCCATTGTTTCTATACCAAGAGACAGTGGGGTCACATCCAAAAGCACAACATCTTTTACATCTCCGGACAGAACACCACCCTGAATAGCAGCACCTACTGCCACAACTTCATCCGGGTTGACACCTTTTGAAGGCGCCTTTCCAAAGAATTTCTCCACCAGATCCTGTATGGCAGGGATACGTGTAGAACCTCCGACAAGAATAACCTCATCTATATCAGATGTTTTAAGACCGGCATCCGACAAGGCCCTCTTACAAGGCTCAAGACAAGCCTGAATCAATTTATCCGCCAACTGTTCAAATTTGGCACGTGTCAATGTACGAACCAAATGTTTTGGAATACCGTCTACCGGCATTATATATGGCAGGTTTATTTCCGTACTGGTGGTACTTGACAGTTCTATCTTAGCTTTTTCTGCCGCCTCTTTCAAACGTTGAAGAGCCATCGGATCTCTACGTAAGTCTACATTTTCATCTTTCAGAAATTCTTCAGCCAGCCAGTCGATAATCACATGATCGAAATCGTCTCCTCCCAAATGTGTATCTCCATTGGTTGATTTCACCTCAAAGACTCCGCCACCCAGTTCAAGAATAGAAATATCAAATGTACCGCCACCAAGGTCAAATACTGCGATTTTCATATCTTTATGCGATTTATCAAGGCCATATGCCAATGATGCTGCAGTCGGTTCATTCACAATACGTTTTACCGTAAGTCCCGCTATTTCACCTGCTTCTTTTGTCGCCTGACGCTGTGCGTCGCTAAAATAAGCAGGTACAGTGATAACCGCTTCTGTTACTTCCTGTCCCAGATAGTCTTCCGCCGTTTTTTTCATTTTCTGAAGTATCATAGCAGAAATTTCCTGCGGAGTATAAAGACGACCGTCTATATCCACACGAGGTGTATTGTTGTCGCCCTGCACGACTTTATAAGGCACACGTCCTACCTCCTTTTGTACCTGATCAAAAGTTTCCCCCATAAAACGCTTGATTGAAAAAATCGTTTTTTGAGGATTTGTAATCGCCTGACGTTTTGCCGGATCTCCGACTTTACGTTCGCCCCCCTCAACAAATGCAACGATTGAAGGCGTGGTTCTCTTGCCTTCGCTGTTTGCGATAACTACCGGCTCGCTACCCTCAAGGACAGCAACGCACGAATTAGTTGTTCCTAAGTCAATTCCAATAATTTTTCCCATAATTTCTATATTTAATTGTTATAAATCTCTGTTTATTGCCAACTATCTTTCTCGATAATTCGTAAAATTTATCTCAAATAATGTGCCAAAAAATAAAACAAAAGCATAATATTAGAAATTGGCACAAAAAAAATGACAACATGACATATTCAATTTTTATATCGTAACAATTTTAATGTAATTTTTGAATCAGAAAAATGAATCGGATACAATTTTTCAATAAAAAATCCCGGACAGAATTAAACCATCCGGGATCTATATTTATGACAAAAATCAGCACGACGGCTGTGTCTCTGTATTATTTTATGACAAGCTTCTTTGTTTTATCGCTAACTTTCAGGATATAAATACCACTTGATAAACCTGCAACATCAACCTGCGTCTTTTCATCACTAATTAACATGGATTTTACCAGCTTTCCCGATACGTCAAATAAATTTGCGATCTTGCCCACAAACACATCCGGAACAGTCAGTTCAAATGATAACACTACCGGATTAGGATATACATTTATATCTTTCGTTTCCAACACAACCGGAGTGCCTACACTTTCCGAATAGGTGTAGATACAGTACGCATTCAACGATTCATCCGTATTATTTCCATAATACTCACAACGGGCTAATTTCCCTTCTTCGTCATAGGAATAAATTGTTTTTCCGTCAAATACCCATTTGTCGGAAACGCAAATATAGGACATCGCAACCTTCTTCCTTTCACTATCTTTAGAGTATGTATATTTACCTCCGCTCGTCCAGGATTCACTCTCCGAATTCCAGGACTGATAGATCTCCTCTTTCAAATTTCCCTCACCATCATAAGAATATAGAATACGGGTATCATAATCATTCCATTCACCCGTCGCCTTATTCATATGTTGTTTCAGATATTCTGTAACACGACCGCTTTCATCATAGATCCACTCGCACCTCATGGAGGGATCGACAAACCAGTCATCGGCATTGTTATTCCAGGAGTATGAGTATGAATAAGCTAGTCTTCCCTCTGGTCCATATACGTTTTCAACCTTAGAAGTCTTTTGCCATCCTGTCATATTCTGCACGGATGAAATCACTACTTCTTTATTTTCTCCATAAATAGTTTCAGATTTTGAAGCATTCTGCCAGGATTTGTCATCTTCATTCCAACGCTGGGTAATATCCGAAGTTTTCTGTCCGTTTTCATCGTACATGAGACTTCGTTTATCAAACTGTGTCCCGTCTGCATGATAAAAAATTTCATTGGCAAGTTTCCAGGATGAAATACCTTTTTGAAGGGCTATACTTGCAGGTTCACGATTCAATGGATTGCGCGCCGTTTGAGCATCGGCGCATACCGACATTGTCAACAGACCAACAGATAAAAGACTAATTTTTAAATTCATAGCATTTTTGTTTTTAAGAATTAATTCCATGCACTTCATTACGCCATTATTCATGGCTTTCAAATCAGAGACAAAAGTAAGTTTTTTTTCGGTATTTTAAAATAATATCATTACTATTGCAATCTACAAAAAGTATTTTTATGAAGAATTTAATCCTTTTAAGTTTAATCCTGCTGTTTTTATCCTGTTCCGATCAGGAAAACAAACATCAACCGGACAAAATCGTTCTCGCATATGTAACAGGTGGCAACCGTCCTCTTCCGGACCCATCCTATATGACACATATTTATTTCGCATTCGGGCACGTCAATAAAACTTTCGACGGGATTTTCATTCCCCGGAAGGAACGCCTGAAAGAAATCGTCGCCCTCAAAAAAACAATCCATCCTTGAAGATATTGCTGCCTATTGGCGGATGGACCAGTGGAGGATTCAGCGAGATGGCTGCAACGGAGAGTACCCGCAGATAAATTGGTTTTGGGATTACCTTTTTACGGACACGGAGTTGACAGCCTTCCGGATTTCGTGAATTACAGAGACATCATAAATCTTACCAAATATACCAAGAAATGGGATGATGAAGCAAAGATACCCTATATGACAAATGAAGAAGGCAAACTCATTTTATGTTATGAGGACAGTACATCCATCGCTATAAAATGTGACTACATCATTGATAAGGGCCTGCGTGGCGTCATGTACTGGGAATATTATTGCGATGACGATAACCTGACATTGATCCAGGCGGTTTATTATGGTTTTTATAAATAAAGAACCGTTTACTCCGGATTGTCCGGAACAAACGGTCGGTCTTTATTCTGTATTTTGATTACAGACTATTCAATAAATCGACTTTCCCCTCATTTACCAGTTTAAGGATAAGTTCTCCGAAAAGCGTATTCTGCCATGCAAACCATGCACGCGTAAACTTTGCCGGGTCATCTTTATGGAATGACTCATGAATGAAGCCCATTTCATTATCGGTATCCATCAACATTTTCACGCAAGCTTTTATCTCTTCGTCATCCTGGCTTGTAAAAGCTTTCATCATGATGGACATTGGCCATATCATATCATATCCGATATGCGGTCCACCGATACCTTCACCTGCTTTCCCCTTAAAGAAATACGGATTACTATCACTCCATACATAACGACGCGTATTCTGATAGATCGGATCATTTACATCCACATCGCCAAGATAAGCCATAGCCAACAAGCTCGGAACATTTGCATCATCCATCAAGGACTGTGTTCCGAAACCGTCAACCTCAAATGCGTAAATTTCACCGAATTCGGGATGAGGAACAACAGCATACTTTTTCAACGCATCTTCCACCTCCTTTGCCAGGTCTATACACTCTTTCGCCAATGCTTCATCCTTATTTATTTTTGTCAAAACATCCGCTGCTTTACGCAAAGAAGTGACCGCAAAAAAGTTGGAAGGTACAAGAAACTGGAATATAGTAGCATCATCCGACGGACGAAAAGCCGATGCAATCAATCCGACCGGTTTTACCGGATTACCCCACCCGTAGTTTGGCTGTGTATCAGTTGCAACGACAGTAACACGTTGGAATCGGTAAGGTCCGAGACTGTCCTTACGTTGCTGCTCCTTAAAAGTCTGCAACACGTTACGTATAGCATCCATCCAGATTTCGGAGAAGATCGTATCATCGCCCGTTGTCTGCCAGTAATAATAAGCAAGGCGAATCGGATAACAAAGCGAATCGATTTCCCATTTACGCTCATGCAGTTCAGGTTTCATTTTTGTAAGATCCTTCAGCCATTCGCTTTCACCCGGCCCGTCATTAAAGGCATTTGCATACGGATCAATATTTATACATTTAAACTGACGAAGTATAACGCCGCGAAGCATCTTCTTCAGATCCTCGTCCTTGTCAGCAAGCTGTACATAAGGATAAACCTGGGCTCCGGAATCACGCAACCACATGGCATGTATATCCCCGGTATAAACAAATGTATCATCACCATCCATGATACGGTAGTGAACTGTCGTATCCAATGTATTGGGAAAACAATTTTCAAACATCCAGGCCAATTTCCGGTTGCGAAGCATTTTTTTGACACGCTGAATTTCAGCCTCAACAGCTTTCGAGGTAAACAAACGTTCATTTACAGCAGGCCTGTTGGTTTTCATATAGTCAGCCTTAACCGCCACTTTTGTATTATCCTGCTGACATACATAATGACTTGAAGCATTTACTTTTTCTCCAATTCCCAGTAACAAAACAAAAGCCGCCACGGGGATAAATCTCCTAAAGTTCATAACATTTCAAAATTTATTCGGTTTATCGAACAAAGATAATTCAAACCGGCAAAAACACAAAATTCACTGATTTAAAATATTTTTAAGTTCCAACCGGCTAATATGAGATTATAAGAGGATACTTCTCATCCAACCCTTTACCTTTCACCTGTTCCCATTGTTTTCTCAATCCCGAAACGATCGTTTGGGCCTTTGTCACTTGCTCAGAAATTGTTTTAGACATAATAATTTATTTAAATGATTAAAAAACTGTACAAGCAAAATTTAAAAAAAATCCGATTCAAGTGATCATTATTATTATAGATAAAACCAATACATATACAACTCAATAAATTGATTTTCAATGAATTAAAAATCATTAAAAATCATTAAAAAATTAAACATACAGCATCTTGTTATCCGGATAAAATTATTTATGTACATTTGCAGGACTTTTTACTTTCATGATAAAAAAAGATGATCATATACGTAATAAAGTCTGATTGTTTTTATGCTTTTCTAACAACAAGAATAAAATAACGAATGAACGGGGTGAATAAGAAAAAGAATAAAATAAATTACGCAAACCGGTTTACGGCAATTTTATTCGTAGCCCTAATGGTCAATTTGGCTTTTTACTGGCTTCCCGATTCAATTTTTGGTATGCAAATTAAAAAGGTTGATTTGTTGTCTGATATACGCATACCGTCCGAAGATGACAGCTCCGGATTACTGGCCTTATTCCCGGAGGAGGATTTTGATGAAGACGAACCACCTACCGACTTTCCACAAAAGAATGAAACGGGTCCGGAAATCAACATTTCCGACTCTGTATTAAACCCTCCTGTTCCTCCTAATATTCAAGCAGCAGTTAATAATGGCAACACATCACAGGAACCCTCATCAACTACCGGAACAGAAAACTCGAACAGCCAGTCTGCAAATCCCAACGAAACATCCTCTCAAACATTTGATGACGATAAACACAATACGAATTATCTCTTCAACACGAATATAGAGGATTTTACCTCAGGACATACGGGTTTGCGACGTTTTTTTGCAGCTCTCAATAATATAAATAGTCTGGGGCGCCCTGTCCGCATTGCATTTGTCGGGGATTCCTTTATCGAAGGCGATATTGTCGTTGCCGATTTTCGTGCAAAAATGCAGGAACGTTTCGGAGGAAGAGGGGTCGGATTCATTCCCATATCCTCAAATGTCTCACAATACCGTCCTACAATCAAACAAAGCGCGGATGGTTGGAAAACATATTCAATTATTAAAAATAAAAACAGAAAATATGTGATCTCCGGCTTGCAATTCGAACCGGCATCAAATAGCGCTTCCGTTCAGTTTCAGACAGTTGACATGTACCCGAGACTGGAAGAGGTTTCCTCATTAAAATTCATTTACTCCGGAAACACAGAAGCGGATATGGTCTTGAAGAGTGATATGGATACGTCATTTTACGAGCTACCTCCGACAGAAAGTATTACACAATATGAGATAAAAGGTCATTTTTCCAAAGGAGTACTGCAATTTAAAAATGCTCAGGGACTGAAGGCTATCGGTATAGCTCTTGAAGATAATTACGGTGTTATCGTAGACAACTTTTCCCTGCGGGGGAATTCCGGCATTATCATGTCGGAACTTGATAGTGAAAGCTGCCGCAATCTGCAACAAATTCGCCCTTATGATCTGATCGTGTTGCAGTATGGACTGAACGTGGCAAGCGACTCCGTTCGTGAATACGGTTGGTACCGCAATAAAATGGTTTCCGTGATAGAACATATGCAGCATTGTTTTCCGGGGGCAGACATACTCATGTTAGGAGTATCCGACCGTAGCCATAAACGCGGAAGTTCGTACAGTACGATGCCTGCAGTAGTATCCCTCCTACGGGCACAGCGCCAGACCGCAAAAAGAACGGAGGTTGCATTCTGGAGCATCTTTGCTGCGATGGGAGGAGAAAACAGTATGGTTAAATACGTAAATTCAAATTGGGCAAGCAAAGATTATACACACTTAAGCTTTCGCGGAGGGCGCGAAATTGCAAATGCCCTATACGATGCAATAATAACAGAAAAAGGTTTGTACGATGGTGATGAAAAGCTTGTTGAAAGATAAAAAACGAAACATCCTGTTTATACTTGGTGGCCTTGCTTTTGTCATCGGGATTATCTGTTCGGGAAAAGTAAAAGCCACAAAGAAAGCAAATATATCTGCCGGTTTTGATACGGAAATGACACACCGTACGCCTCCCGTTTTTGACAGTATATCATCCACCCTGCCTTTTATCAATGATTCTTTGTGCTTTATTAAAGACCCGGCAAATTCAATGTATGGTTTCATTCATGAACTAAATGACCTCCTCTATGGAAAAGATACGGTCATAAACATTGTCCATCTCGGCGACTCACATATCCAGGCCGGGTATTTAAGCGGACGAACAATGCGCCTGTTACAGAACTCCTTCGGAAATGCCGGACGCGGATGGATCGCCCCGTTTAAATTATCTAAGGTAAACGAACCTTCGGATTATTTCATATCATCCAATATCAAAGAATGGACAGCCGGACGTTGTGTCCAGTTAAATCCCAAATGCCCGTGGGGAATTGGAGGCATCGGTATTCAGACGGAAGCAAAAGATATTGACTTCAACCTGATTATAGCACCAAACAACGGCGCCGGATATAGTTTCAATAAGGTTTTATTATATAGGGATTGTAACGCCGCCCCTATGTCTCCGGTCGATATCCCTAAAGATTATGTATCCGCACGATCGTGGGGAAGCGAATCTTATGAAAATATAATTGTTGATACATTTATGACAACCAACCTTACCGACACTTTTTCAATAAGAAGCATGAAGATACGGCCGGACAGCCTATATGCAAAAAATTCCGGATCGAACCGGTATTACGGTTTCATGCTGATGAATGGAAATCCCGGTATTCTGTATCATTCGATCGGTGTCAATGGCGCAAAATATACGGATTACGCCAATCGTGAATATATCCGCCAGTTATCCCTGTTAAAACCGTCCCTACTGATCGTTTCTTTGGGCACAAACGAGTCCTTCGGCAGAAACTTCAGCAAAACTTCATTTGAATTGCAGGTAGATTCTTTTGTCCGCCTTGTCCGCGAAGAAATTCCGGGAACGACATTACTGATTACGACACCGGCTGAAACATACAAACGTATCTACAAAAATAAAAAACGCGACTACATACGAAACGAAAACATTGCCAAAATAGTCGATGTTATTTCATCATATACAGAAAAGGAAGGCATTGCATGCTGGGATTTGTTTTCCATCGCAGGTGGTAATAATTCATGCAAAAAATGGTACGATGCGAAATTACTCGGACGGGATCGTATACACTTCTCCCGGGATGGGTATGATGAACAGGGCGTTTTATTATACAAAGCGATCATTCGTTCATGCATCTCCGAGTTGCATCTCCAGGAAACGGCATTGATCGATGCTACAACAGAATCTGAAGAGGAGGCCCGGTATGTGGAATAAGATACAATCTTATATAAGCGAACTCTCACCGGAAAAATTATTAGAAATATTACGTTATCAACCGGAATCTCCGATGTTGTTCAGTACCGGATTATTTCTGTTCCTGTTTATCGGCTTTTACATTATATATAATTCCCTGCGGAATCACCAGAGAGCGCGAATAATCTATGTGATTCTTTTCTCTCTGTATTTTTATTATAAAACAAGCGGCCTTTGGTTTCTGCTCCTGATCTTCACCGCAACATCCGATTTCTTTATCGGGCAAATGATACCCGAAACAAAAAGTAAACTGAAGAAGAAACTGTGGGTAACGCTGAGTATATGCATAAACCTTGGCATGCTGGTATATTTCAAATATACGAACTTTCTGTATGAAATGGCGATCAACTTCTGGCATATGATCGGCGGATTAATGGACGAACAAATGCTAAAAGAGCTGACTTACAAGCCTCTTGACATTTTTCTCCCTGTCGGCATTTCGTTCTTCACATTCCAGTCCCTGAGCTATACGATAGATATCTATCGTGAACAGATCAAACCGGTCAGGCGCTGGACGGATTACCTGTTCTTCGTATCTTTCTTCCCGGGATTGGTCGCAGGGCCGATCGTTCGCGCACGTGATTTCATTCCACAGATATATAAAAAACCGATACTCCTGTATAATCATATGGGAGAAGCATTATATCTGATTATATGCGGTCTGTTTAAAAAATGTGTCATCTCAGACTATATAAGTATAAATTTTGTTGACCGGATCTTCGATGCTCCCGCGCTTTATACAGGGGTTGAAAACCTAATGGGTGTTTACGGTTACGCACTTCAGATATATTGCGACTTTTCCGGGTATTCGGATATGGCGATCGGAATAGCTCTATTACTCGGCTTCCGATTCAATATCAATTTTGACTCCCCATACCAGTCCGCAACCATCACGGAATTCTGGAGAAGATGGCATATCTCTCTTTCCAGCTGGTTACGGGATTATCTATACATTCCCTTAGGAGGCAATCGTAAAGGCAAAACACGCACATACATCAATCTGATTATAACGATGCTACTTGGAGGGCTATGGCATGGCGCCGCACTCCGCTTTATTTTATGGGGAGCTATTCACGGAGTTGCACTAGCCGCAGAGAAGTTATTAATGAGCGTATTCGGTTTTAAAGCATCCGGTGCGGACATGTCGATGTGGAAACGCGTCATAAGTACAATTTTCACATTCCATCTTGTATGCTTCGCATGGATATTTTTCCGTGCCGACACGATGACAAAAGTAGGGGAAATGCTCACACAAATATTTACCCGCTTCGAACCAGGTGTCTTTCTACAATTCGTATCCGGCTATCGTATGATATTTATTCTGATGGTTACGGGTTATATCGTACATTTCATGCCGAAAAAAATCGACCTGGCTTTACAGCAAAAAGTCACATGTATGCCATTATGGGCTAAAGCGCTGTTATTATGTACTGCAATCTTCGTTGTCGTACAAATGAAATGTGCAGAAATCGTGCCGTTCATATATTTCCAATTCTAATTTTGTACAAGATACCCTATATTTTGATAAAAAAGTTTGAATTTATAGCGGCAGATTAAAAGAAGTTTTTATATTTGCCTGATAATATTCTACCGGGAAATGGTGTACTCACTCACACAGGAAACAAATTCGCCCGTATCAACGGAAGTCAGAGAGTTTATCCTTGACAATGGGCTGACTATATGGTTAAATGAAGATCATAATCAGCCTAAAGTCTTTGGTGCGATCGTGGTGAAAGCCGGCTCTAAAGACTCTCCGAATACGGGGATTGCACACTATTTCGAGCATATCATGTTCAAGGGTACGGAGAATATAGGTACGGTAGATTACACGGCGGAAAAGGTCTTCTTAGACCAGATCGCTGATAAATATGACCTGTTGGCTGCCACAAAAAATGAATTACGCCGTCAGGAGATACAACAGGAGATTAACGATTTAAGCGTACTTGCCGCCGATTATGTTATACCGAACGAATTCGACAAATTAATCAGCAAATACGGCGGAACAAATCTCAACGCCGGAACGTCCTATGATTACACGATCTATCACAATATTTTCCTGCCTCAATACATAGAACAGTGGGCGGAAATAAACAGCGAAAGACTCATTTCCCCCGTATTCAGGATGTTTCAATCCGAACTTGAAACAGTTTATGAAGAAAAAAACAGACGTGATGATATGATGTTCAATCAGGCTATGGAAAAAGCCTTTGAAATATATTTTCACCCTCATCCTTATGCATATCCAGTCATCGGAAGCGCTGAAAACCTCAAAAATCCCCGTCTTTCGGAAATGCGTAAGTTTTTCGAAAAATATTATGTTGCAAACAACATGGGTTTTCTGCTAAGCGGAGACTTCGATACGGAAAAAATATTACCCATTATTTCAAAAGCATTTTCACGGATACCACGCGGAGAAAAAAACGAACGATACATCGTTACAGTTCCTCCCTTTCACGGACGGGAAAAGCATACGGTTAAAATACCGATCCCGTTGATGAAAGTGATGGCGATGGGATTTCGCGGTGTTCCGGCCAACCATCCGGATCAATCGGCATTAAATATCGCAATCGCCATACTGAATAATCCGAACGGAACCGGATATCTGGATCAACTGATGGTTCAACGGAAGTTAATGGGAGCCATGGCCGGAGGTGAAGCGCTGAATGAGGCCGGAATGCTTGGGTTCATAATTATACCCAGGTTGATGGTGCAGACCTACAAAAGCGCGGAAAAACTCGTATGGCGTGAGATTAACAGGGTGCGTAACGGCGATTTTTCAGAAGAAATGTTTGAAAGCCTCAAACAGGAACAATTACGCCACTATATCAAAGAGCTCGAAGATATAGACTCACGGAGCCAGATCATGATACGCCTCTTTACACAGGGGAAAACCTGGAATGATTACATGGATGAATTACAACGCACGGACTCACTGACAAAAGACGATGTCGTACGTATCGCCAATAAGTATTTGAACGGTAATTATATGTTTGTCCGTAAAAAAACGGGCAGATATATGAAAGAATATCTCCCGAAACCCAATTTCGCTCCCATCGTTCCGAAACACACCAACGCTACATCCAAATATGCCCGGAAATTAGAAGAATTACCGGTCCAGGATGTAAAGGTCCGATTCCTTGATTTCGAAAATGACGCACAAACCATTTCTCTGACGCCTAAGGCGACCTTATATGTTACAAACAACCCGGTAAATACCATATTTACGCTAAAAATAGCTTACGCCATAGGAAGTCTTGAGGACCCTAAGATTAAACTTCTGGCAAGCTACCTGTCTTTATTAGGAACAGATAAACAATCTTTTAACGAATACCGGACAAAACTGCAAAGGCTTGGAAGTTTAATGCATTTTGATTCCGATCCGAATCATTTCATCATAAGCATAAGCGGATTTGACAAATATTTTGAAGATACGATCAGTACGTTGGGGGAATTCCTGCAATATGTCAAAGATGACAGAAAAAAACTTAAAACCCTTATTGATGATGCAAAAGTAGGAGAAAAGGCATTCTTCAAATCAAGCAACGATATTGCCGAAGCGCTGTTTGAATATGTGCAATACGGAACAAAATCCCAATATCGGACAAAACCTTCACTCAAAGAATTAAAAAAAATAAAAGGACAAGACTTATTGGATTTGTTTTTCAAAGTTCAGAAGGTCAAATGTAATTTTCACTATTGCGGAAAAAGAAATGCATCATTTATTTCCGAAAAGATACAACAATATATCCCGTTAAGTAATATTACCGAGGAGTCAAATATCCCGGTTTATCGCGAACCGATAATATATGACAGGCCGCTCGTATTTTTTTATGATATACACGACGTATCGCAAAATATCCTGTATGGCTACCAGGTAGGGGCGCCGCTGTCTACCCCCGAGGACAGGGCGGCAGCCAGACTTTTCTCCGAATACTTCGGAGGGGGAATGTCCTCTCTTATATTTCAGGAAATCAGAGAATTCCGCTCTTATGCTTACCAGACATCCGGAGGCATTCAGCTTCCTCCGTTTTGCCTGTCTGATAAACCGGCAATGTTTGTAACCTATTTATCTACGCAAAGTGACAAAACAATTGATGCGTTAACGGTCCTCGAAGCACTCATTCGTCGTATGCCGGCACATCCCGAAAAAATAGAACCAATCATACAAAGTATTATTAATCAAACAAATAACGAATACCCGTCATTTCGTGATATATCGACAAAGATTGCAAGATACAGACAGGTCGGATATAACAGCGATCCTAACAAATATCTTTTACAGAAAATAAAAGACATGGATATTAATGATGTTGCAAAATTCCACGATGAACATATCAAAAACAGGATAACCGTATATGCAATAGTTGGTAATTCCCTAAAAATAAACATGTCTAAATTAGCCTCATTCGGCGATATCGTTCGGGTAAAGAAAAGCGATTTTTACAAATAAAAATCTACCGGGAAACTTTTTTTGTCTTTACTTCCGATTTTATATATCTTTATTCAAGATAAACAATTTTGAGCTAAATAGCTGAAATACAGGTGTTATTTTAGTAAAA
>JAITVS010000149.1 GCA_031285685.1 Tannerella sp. | reverse complement strand
AAATGCTGACAGGTGAAATACAGCCGGACAAAGGTCACTTTACCATCGGCGAAACAGTCCGCTTCGGATACTACAGTCAGGATGGGTTGCAGTTCGATGAAAAAATGAAAGTAATCGATGTTGTTCAGGAGATCGCCGAATACATTACATTAGGTAACGGTAAATCCCTGAGTGTTTCGCAATTTCTGAACCATTTTCTTTTTACTCCCGAAAAACAACACAGTTATGTTTATAAACTAAGCGGAGGCGAACAAAGGCGGCTTTATTTATGTACCGTATTGATGAGTAATCCGAACTTCCTTGTTCTTGACGAGCCTACCAACGATCTGGATATTGCAACATTGAACGTACTTGAAGAATATCTGGCTGATTTTAAAGGATGCGTGATCATCGTTTCGCACGATCGTTATTTCATGGATAAAGTCGTTGACCATATACTGGTCTTCCACGGTAATGCCGACATCCAGGATTATCCCGGAAATTATACGGAATACCGCCTCTGGAAGACCCAACGCGAAAAGGAAGAAAGCATGAAGGCCGGAAACGGTCCGGCATCAGGCCCCGACAGTCAATCTTCGTCTTCCGGTAAGCAAAGTTACCGGCAACCTCCGGAGAAAAAGAAATTAACCTATAAAGAACAAAAAGAACTGGAGGCGCTGGATAAAGAAATCCCCGAACTTGAAAAAGAAAAGAAAACAATCGAAGAAGCTCTTAACTGCGGTACGCTATCCATCGATGAACTAAATGAAAAATCCGCACGCATCGGTGATCTGATCAATGAAATTGAAGAAAAGACAATGAGATGGCTTGAATTAAGCGAATGATCTCATAACAATACAAACTCATAACAATCATGCAGAAAACACGCTTTGGGGTCGTCGGTACAAATTTCATCACGGACTGGGTTATTGAAGGGGGGCGCGAAGATGAACGCTTTGAACTCACCGCCGTATGTTCGCGTTCGGAAAACACAGCACGGGCATTCGCCGGAAAACACCGCATTCCACATATCTACACCTCGCTGGAGGATATGGCCGCAAGTCCGTTCGTTGATGCTATATACATCGCTTCTCCAAATGCCCTCCATGCACAACAAAGTATTCTCTGCATGCAACACGGGAAACATGTTTTATGTGAAAAGACATTTGCTTCGAATGCACATGAAGCCCGCCTGATGATAGATACAGCGCTTAAATACAACGTTGTTCTTATGGAAGCGATGAAACCGACATTAACGCCAGCTTTTTGTGCCGTAAAAGACAATCTGGAACAGATTGGCGTCATCCGGCGCTATTTTTCATGTTATTGTCAGTATTCATCGCGATATGATAAGTTCAAAGAAGGAATTGTCCTGAACGCTTTTCTTCCGGAATTGAGTAATGGCGCCACAATGGATATCGGCGTATACACAATATATCCGATGGTTGCACTTTTCGGACGACCTAAAACCATTCATGCTGCCGGCACAAAGTTATCCAGTGGTGTAGACGGGCAGGCTGCTGTCAATTTCACATACGATAACGATATGGTTGCCACCGTTCTGTACGGAAAGATAGCCGACTCCGCTTTACCGACCGAGATACAGGGAGAATCGGGCACAATCAGATTGGACCGTATAAATATAATCGGTGAGGCAACACTCATCCGCCGCAATGGTATAATAGAGAATATACGACCGGAAACACTTTATAATGAATACTATTACGAAGTAGCGGAATTCATCAATACGATCCGTTCCGGCAGGAAAGAGTCGACCATCAATTCCCTCAACAATTCATTCATAACAATGGAAATATTAGATGAAATAAGAAATCAGCTGGGAGTGCATTTTCCGGCAGACCATATGAAATAAGCACAGATATTCGAATAATTATTTCAGCGTCTTGAATGATAAGATATGCCATGTTACACCAACAACAACACATCCGAGTAAAATCCGAACCCAAAGGGGCAAACCCAAGCATAGAATACAATAACCGATCGTACCCCATAACAATGTTACGGAAATAATCTTCGCCCGCATAGGTATAGCTTTGTTCTCCCTGAAGTTACGGATGTAAGGTCCCAGATATTTGTGATTAATCAGCCAGTTATACAAACGCGGAGAACCCTTAAAATAGGCGGCGGCAGAAAGCAGCAGAAAGGGTGTTGTCGGTAATAAAGGCACAAAAATACCGATAATACCCAACGCCAGACTAATCGTGCCGGCTATAATCAAAAAAATTCTCATTCGGACAAACTCATTTTTTACCGTCGGCTATTCATCATCCGTATCCTCATCCCAGTATTCATCCCAGTCAAAACTCAATTCCGGACCATCCGGCATATCCGTTTCCACATCAGTAAAGCCGTCCAGTTCACGACGATCTTTCTTGGTCGGACGTCCCAGTCCTTTTGCACGGTTAACGAATCCGGAAATTTTATTCATTTCCAGAATTTCATATTCTTCGGGAGGGGTGATATTTTCGAGATATAAAGGAACCTGTTTTGCCCCCATCCGCTTTTCCGTTACATCAAGTACACGAAACGAATACGTGACAGGAGGTTTGCGAACAGAGACAACATCGCCGGTCTTAATTATTCTCGAAGGCTTGACATTAACGCCTCCTACTAATACACGATTTTTTTTACATGCTTCGGAAGCAATCGTACGTGTCTTAAAGATACGTGTCGCCCACATCCATTTATCAATCCTTACTTCACTCATAAACTCCTACTTATGATTAAACTGATTCATTGTAATATTTATTCCGGCAAGACAAAAGCTTTTTATCATATCAACAGACTGCTTCATTCGTTCCGGCATTTTTTCCATTTCTTCTGCGGTAAATTTACTTAGTACAAAATCAACCTGCCTTCCACGGGAGAAATCATCACCAATCCCAAACCTCAGACGGGGATATTCTGCCGTTCCCAAAATTTCTTCAATATTCCGCAATCCATTGTGACCGCCATGACTCCCCCGGGGTTTCATCCGCAAACTCCCGAATGGCAGTGACAGGTCATCTACCACAACAAGTAGCTGCGATACGGGCAGATCTTCTTTCTGCAACCAATAGCGTACGGCGTTTCCGCTTAAGTTCATAAATGTATTCGGTTTCAATACAACAAGCTCCGCGTTTTTAACACGCATACGGGCCACAGCGCCATATCTCTCTTCCCTGAAAGAGACATCTGCAGAATCAGCCAGTTCATTTACAACCCTGAATCCGATATTATGACGCGTCCCCCAATATTCCTCACCGATATTACCTAAACCGACAATAAGATATTTCATTCCAGCATTTTTTATTTAAAAAGGGAGAATGTGCAAAACATCCTCCCTCCTCCTTATTGAAAGTATTATTTATCTTTCCTGTTATTTCCCGGCAGCAGCGGCAGCACTTTGAGAAGCACGCGTCATCTTAACGATACATACCACAGCATTCTTTGGATCAACAAGCTCAATATTATCAAAGCTAAGTTCTCCGACCTTAATAACCTTACCTAACTCAAGGTGTTCCACATTAACGGTTAAGATCTCCGGTATATTACCGGCCAAACCTTTTACTTTCAGCTTACGCATGGATTGGTTAAGCTTACCACCGGCTTTCACACCGACAGGATACCCCTCCAATGTAACAGGAACCTCCATTACGATCGGTTTATTTTCAAATACTTCAAGAAAATCAATATGAAGAATATCATCAGACACCGGATGATACTGAGAATCTTTAAGTATCGCTTTTACCGGTTTACCTCCTTTAATCTCTATATCTACAAGATGTATTTCAGGCGTATAGATAAGTTTACGCACACCATCAAGTGATACGGTAAAATCCGTCACGACAATACCTTTATTATCACCTATCTCTACAATCTTTTCTCCGGCATTAAGCTTACCTTTATAAGGCAATTCCACCGGTTCCTGACCATACAGCACTGCAGGGATCAAACCTTGCTTACGTAATTGTTTTGAAGCTTTTCTACCGATAACTTCTCTCGGTGTTGCTTCCAGTTTAAATGTTTTCATCTTGTTAAAAATTTGTGTTACTCAAAATTAGTTCTCTGCTTCCTAATTCCCCATCACACTACGATAGGCTAAAAAAGCGCGGCAAAGGTACAAAAAAAATTGATAAACCATTTTAATCTATGAGTTTTTTTTGTATTGTATTGTATTGTATTTAATATCAACCCCTTTGCACCTTTGCTATTCGCACTTTCTATTTATAAGACGATGTATTTATAAAAATGTTACATTTTTGACTTTTTATTTGCTTAAATAATTAATGTGTTTGGATTTTTTCCATATCTTTGCGGAAAAATTTCATTAATTATATTTTAAACAATTTACTATGGAAATTTCGCACATTGAGCATCTCGGCATTGCCGTAAAAAGTATTGAAGAACAACTGCCATACTATGAACAGGTATTAGGCGTTAAGTGCTACAATATCGAAGAAGTAGCCGATCAAAAAGTAAAAACAGCTTTCTTCAAAATCGGACAAACAAAAATCGAATTATTGGAACCGACAAGTGAAGACAGCACCATAGCCAAATTCATTGAGAAACGCGGAGAAGGTATTCATCATATCGCATTTGCCGTACCCGATGTGCAAAGTGCACTCAATGAAGTTGAAGCAAAAGGCATTCAGCTTATCGACAAAGCGCCTCGCGGAGGAGCGGAAGGTCTCAGCATCGCATTTTTACATCCAAAATCTACTCACGGTGTATTGACGGAACTCTGTATGGAATAATCATATTAAAGTTATTTTATATACAGGTTAAATAAGTCACTTTCCCGAACAGATGCGAATATATAGCTCTTCCAGGGAAAGTTTTACATTAAAAATAGAGATTCAATTTTATTAATACTAAACAATTAACATAATGGGAAATCAGCTTGAAAAAGTAAAAGAGTTAATCGCTCTACGTGAAAAAGCACGTCTCGGAGGTGGAGAAAAGGCGATAGAAAAACAGCATCAGAGAGGGAAATACACAGCCCGCGAACGTATTGCCATGCTTTTGGACGAGGGTAGCTTTGAAGAAATGGATATGTTCGTAGAGCATCGCTGTGTAAACTTCGGACAAGAGAAAAAGAAAATTCTGGGTGATGGGGTTGTTACCGGTTGCGGTACGATCGAAGGACGTCTGGTTTATGTCTTTGCACAGGACTTTACCGTATTCGGCGGCTCTTTGTCTGAAACCATGTCTCAGAAGATTTGCAAAGTAATGGATATGGCTATGAAAATGGGCGCACCATGTATCGGTATTAACGACTCGGGAGGTGCACGTATTCAGGAAGGTATCAACGCACTCGCCGGATATGCGGAGATTTTCCAGCGTAATATCATGTCGTCCGGAGTAATACCTCAGATTTCAGGTATTTTCGGTCCATGTGCAGGTGGTGCGGTATACTCACCGGCCCTCACAGACTTCACGCTGATGACAGAGGGTACATCCTACATGTTCCTTACAGGACCTAAAGTTGTAAAAACAGTTACAGGAGAGGATGTTTCCCAGGAAGATCTGGGAGGCGCAAGCGTTCACTCTACCAAATCCGGAGTAACACATCTGACTGCCCCAACAGAAGAAGAAGGGTTAGCCATGATCCGCAAACTGCTTAGCTATATTCCCCAGAATAACCTGGAGGAACCTCCTTATGTAGAATGCAACGACCATATAGATCGCCTGGACGACAATCTGAACGAGATCATCCCGGACAGCGCAACCCAGGCGTATGATATAAACGAGGTGATTACTACAATTGTCGATAATAACGAATTTTTCGAAATACAACCGCATTACGCAAAAAATATCATCATCGGTTTCGCACGTTTTAACGGACAATCCGTCGGTATCGTTGCAAACCAGCCTAAATATCTTGCAGGAGTTCTTGACAGTAACGCTTCACGCAAAGGGGCCAGATTTGTCCGTTTCTGTGATGCTTTTAACATTCCGCTGGTTACTCTTGTAGATGTTCCGGGCTTCCTTCCGGGGACAGGACAGGAATACAACGGTGTTATCCTGCACGGAGCAAAGTTGCTCTATGCGTATGGTGAAGCGACTGTTCCCAAAGTGACGGTTACATTGCGTAAATCTTACGGAGGCTCTCACATCGTAATGAGTTGTAAACAATTACGCGGAGATATCAATTACGCGTGGCCGACGGCAGAAATTGCAGTAATGGGTGGTTCCGGCGCCGCTGAAGTATTGTATGCAAAAGAACTTCAGGAAGCAGCTGACCCTACAGCGTTTATGAATGAAAAAGTAGAAGAATACAACAAACTTTTTGCCAATCCGTACAATGCGGCAAAATACGGTTATATCGACGATGTAATTGAACCACGTAATACACGTTTCCGTGTAATACGCGCATTACAACAGTTACAGACTAAGAAACTCATTAATCCGGCTAAGAAACACGGAAATATTCCTTTGTAATCTAAAACATAAATGGATATGATAAGAAATAAAATAAGAATAATTCTGCTGTTCACTCTGCTCTTTTCGGCAGGAATATACGCACAGCGGGTTACTTCCATGCGTATTAATGAAGTATTAGTCATCAATGAAGACAATTTCGTGGATGATTACGGAAAGCGAAACAGTTGGATTGAATTATTCAACAGTTCCGCCGGAACCGTAAATATCGGTGGATGTTTCCTCACTAATGACCCGAATAATCCGCGTAAATACCCCATACCCAAAGGAGATGTCCTGACAAAGATACCGCCGGGACAACATGTCTTATTCTGGGCTGACGGAAACGCAAGCCGTGGTACATTTCATCTCAACTTCGAAATCGATCCGACAAAAGAAAACTACATAGCATTGTACGATGCGGATGGTAAAACGCTTGTTGATGAGATCACTATTCCGGCCGGACAAAGACCGGATGTCAGTTACGGGCGTAAAGTTGACGGACAGGAAGAATGGGCTATACTGACAAAAGTAACTCCCAGCACGAACAATCTGACATTGGACTCTAACGAAAAGATAGAAAACTTCCAAAAGAATGATGCCATGGGGCTTGGAATGACAATCACAGCGATGTTAGTGGTATTTTTAGGACTTATTCTTCTGTATGTTGTGTTTAAATTCGTAGGAAAATCTGCGATTAGAATGAGTAACCGTAGAGCCCAGAAGGCAGGAGTGGTGAATATTCCGGCAAAAGGTCACACTGAAGAAGGCGCTATATTTGCAGCTATTGCCACTGCGCTTTATGAAGTAACGGAAGATGTTCATGACATGGAAAATACCGTGCTTACAATCCATAAAGTCACACGCCGGTATTCTCCATGGAGTTCCAAAATATACAACATGAGAGAATTCTCTAAAAAATAATTAAACAAATAATTTTCCGATAATATTATGAAACAATTTAAATATACAATTAACGGTAATGTTTACAATGTTACGGTAAACAAAGTGGAAGATACCACTGCCGAAGTTGAAGTTAACGGAACTCCATATAAAGTATTGATGGATAAGCCGACCCAGAAACAGGTAATAACAGTCAAACGTCCGGTACAGGCGCCGACTACGACATCCGGAGCGCCGGTTGTTTCACGTCCCGTCAGTACAGGTGGGGGTGGTGCCGTTAAATCACCACTGCCGGGTGTTATTCTCACCATAGACTGTAAGGTTGGTGATACCGTTAAAAAAGGCCAGAAACTGCTTGTTCTCGAAGCAATGAAAATGGAAAATACGATTCCTTCGGATCGTGACGGTGTCGTGGCTGAAATTAAAGTAAATAAGGGTGATTCTGTGCTGGAAGGAGCCGATTTGGTAATCATTAAATAAACCATGTTATGCAAGAAAGTTTTTTAACGTTTTTGGGAGATAATTTGCAGACATTCCTGTCATATACAGGGTTTGCAAATGCCACATGGGGACATGTAGCGATGATATTCATAGGGCTTTTCTTCATATTCCTGGCAATAAGATACGAATTCGAACCCATGCTTCTGATTCCAATCGGTTTCGGTATGTTGATCGGTAATATCCCATTTAAAGACGCCGGACTGCAAATTGGTATATATGAAGAAGGGTCTGTTTTAAACATTCTCTATCAGGGTGTTGTAAAAGGATGGTATCCTCCGCTTATATTCTTGGGTATAGGGGCTATGACAGACTTTTCTGCACTGATATCCAATCCGAAATTAATGCTTATCGGAGCTGCTGCTCAATTCGGTATTTTCGGAGCATATATTATCGCTTTGCAAATGGGATTCGAGCCGAATCAGGCAGGAGCTATCGGTATTATCGGTGGTGCCGATGGTCCGACGGCAATATTCCTATCATCCAAGCTTGCGCCGAACTTAATGGGAGCGATAGCGGTGTCCGCCTACTCCTATATGGCATTGGTACCTATCATACAACCTCCATTCATGCGTTTACTGACGACCAACAAAGAACGTGTAATACGCATGAAGCCTCCGCGTGTCGTTTCCTCTACAGAGAAAATAATTTTCCCTATTATCGGATTATTACTGACCTGTTTTCTGGTACCTTCTGGTTTGCCGTTGTTAGGTATGCTTTTCTTCGGAAACCTGATCAAAGAAAGCGGTGTTACGCGCCGTCTGGCAGAAACTGCCCGTGGACCGATGATTGACGTAGTAACAATTCTTCTGGGAATTACGGTAGGAGCATCGACGCAAGCAACCCAATTCCTGACAATGGATTCAATAAAAATCTTCGGATTGGGAGCATTGTCATTTGTTATGGCTACATGTGCCGGTGTTTTATTCGTGAAATTCTTCAACCTGTTCCTCAAAGAAGGAAATAAAATCAATCCGCTTATCGGAAATGCCGGCGTATCGGCAGTTCCTGACTCTGCACGTATTTCACAGATTGAAGGATTAAGATATGACCCAACCAACTATCTGTTGATGCATGCGATGGGACCGAATGTAGCAGGTGTTATCGGGTCTGCAGTAGCAGCCGGTATCCTGTTAGGCTTCTTAGGATAAATCTTTGTTTTTAATTTATAATACGGGTTAT
>JAITVS010000122.1 GCA_031285685.1 Tannerella sp. | reverse complement strand
TCTAAGTTAATGATTCCTAGGGGATTGAACAAATGTTAATGCATTTATTTTATTGATAATAAATATTTTAAACATCTTGCGATTCGTTAGGTTTTCAACTACTGATTCGCATGAATAATAAATTTTTGCAATCCTCTCAACTTTACTTATATTTGCTACCTATGTATGATAAAACAGATAATGAGAAGAAAGATTTAAGATATGCGATCATTTATTCCGTGTTGCTGACGGCATTGCCATGGATCGTGCAGATTATCAGTGTCGTATTTTCTCTACGATTGAAACAGTATGGTTTGCATCCGTTGGAGTTAAAAGGGTTGATCGGAGTTTTTACAATGCCGTTCTTACATGCTGACTGGGCGCATCTTATTTCGAATACGCCTGCGATGTTATTGCTTATTTTCGGTTTGTTTTTATTTTATAAGCGTGATGCATGGCGTATCTTATTTTATTTATATGTTATAAGCGGATTTCTGACCTGGTTGATGGGGCGAAGTTCAACGCATATAGGTGCAAGCGGGCTTGTTTATGCCTTGGCCGCGTTTCACTTTCTTAGCGGCGTGATAAAAAAAGTGCCGAGGCAACGTGCATTTGCCTTGCTTGTTGCATTTCTATACGGTGGCTTTATCTGGGCTTTTTTTCCCACCCTTTACCAGGGCACTTCGATTTCGTGGGAAGGACATTTGTCGGGATTGCTTACGGGTGTGATACTTGCGTTTTATTTCCGTCGCGAGGGGCCGGAACCACCGGTTTATCCTTCGTTGGAAGAGAGTGATGAGGAGATAAATGAAGAAGAATCCTACTGGAATTCTTCCGCGGAAGAGGAGGAACGTCAATGAGTCTGTCTTGTATTTGAAAAATAGGCGACTGACAATCCGGAACGGAAGCAGATGCTGAATGAAAATTCATTTTTATTTTGCACTTTTCTCAGCTTGCATTATCTTTGCATGAAACAAATGAAAATATCATGGGAAAAACCAATGACGATTTTAATGGCGGACTACATAATGTCCTGGCTGCCGGTACAACATTAACAGGAAAGATAGAAACCGAATCTGATTTTCGTCTGGATGGGCACGTTGAAGGCGAGATTCATTGTAAAGGGAAGATTGTTATCGGTCCGAAAGGGAGTGTGAAAGGAAATATAACGACTGTAAATGCGGAAATTTTGGGAAATGTGGAAGGTTCTATACGCGCCCGTGAACGTCTTGTCCTTAAGTCATCTGCAGAGATAAAAGGGGATATCTTCATCCAAACCCTTGAAATTGAGCCAGGAGCAAAACTTAACGGATCATGTACAATGGCGGGGAAAGACGGGATGACATCTCCGACTCCTCCGGTTAATACAGGTAATACCTCTAAAAAGTAGTTATCGTCCGTTTTCGGTTATTATATTACTTAATTTTTTGTTGAAATCGTCTGCATGCAACAACGTTTCAATGGTTATATGCATGCGGTAACACCAGTAATTGTTGGGGTTTGCAGGAATATTGATACGTTCGGCGCAGGCATCAGGCTGTCTGATGTTGTCGTCTATGGCAAACCAATCCTGTATCGGGATAATCGTTAGCATAGATGAAGCCCGCACATGATTACGGACGATCTGTTCCGCAATAACGGAAGAACATTCTTCGGGAGCTGTTCCTGCGCGTTTGAGGACATTATTATAATATCTTTGTGTTTTCTCCTTGCTTTCTTTCCACCAGGCACGTATCGGATTCATGTCATGGGTTGATGTTGTGCAGACCGAATGATAAGGTAGCTTTGTCAGGTCTGCAAATTCACAGTTCATAATCTTAGGCATGTGTTCAAGCTCTAAAGAAAATATCTGCAGCTTTTCCATTACTTCGTGAACAGACGCCGGTATCATGCCGAGATCTTCTCCGCAGACAAGCATTTCTGTGCTGTTTATTAAAGGAGTAAGGCGCTTTAATGCTGTCTCTTTCCAAAATTCATTATGTCGCAGGAAATAGAAATCATTATATAACCTGTCGAAAGCGTGTCTGTTTTCATCGGATAATTCATAATATGCATATGCTTTATAAGCAGAGATACGCGGATGATAACGGTTGGGGGCATACGGATCTCTGAGAAACAGGACTTCATTGGCTATGCTCATCAGTCCGTTCCTTATTATTTGAGACTTTTCATCTTTTTTTTCTTCGAAGAGCCTTTTGATTTTTCTTTGTGTTGAGCATATTTCGTTCAAGACAAGATGGTCCGAATCGCTATAATTGAGGTATTTATAAATACTATCATCATGTTTTTCCTCGAATAGATTCGAAATAAATTTGATGTGAATACGAGGTTCTGTCCATCGTCTATCGAATGTTATACCGTATCTTTCTATCTCTTCAATGGAAAGAGGCAGGGCAGGCCTGAAGTGTCCGCATAATCCGTCTACGGATTCTCTGGGGATTTCCCATATCCGGAAGAAGCCGAGTATATGGTCAATCCGGAAGCTGTCAAAATAATTATTCAGTTTTCGGAAGCGTTTTTTCCACCATTCGAAATCGTCCTTTTCCATCACGTCCCAGTTGTATGTCGGAAAAGACCAGTTTTGTCCCGTATCGGAAAAATTGTCAGGAGGAGCGCCTGTTTGCATTTGCATATTGAAATAATCGGGTTCGGTCCATGCTTCTACACTTTCACGGTTGATACCGATAGGGATATCTCCCTTAAGAACGACGCCATTTTCCCGGGCATACTTTGAAACACAGGCAAATTGCTGATGGAGCGTATATTGGATGAAAAACAGATATGAAAATTCACCATACGCTTCGCTTTTGGGATAGCAGAATTTTTCAATTTTTTCGCGATTATAACGGGCATAATCTCCCCATTTGGAAAAGTCTGCCGTATTGTTTTTGTCGCGCAGGTATGAAAAGGCGGCATAAGGTATCAGCCATTCTTTGTTTTTAGCGATGAATTCTTTAAAATCGTCATTTTTGAGGATATTGTCTTTCTCCTGTTCGAAATAATCACGGAAGTAAGCTGTTTTGTGTGTTTCGACAGATTGATAATCTACCGTATCCTGTGCGTTGAGTTCCTTTTGTACTTTGTTATAATAGGCGGTCTTTTTTTTGTCATTGAGGCTACCCATCATGGGAATACTTATATAAAGAGGATGAAGTGCATAGATCGATATAGCGCTGTATGGGTATGAATCCTGCCAGGTATGCGTACGGGTCGTATCGTTCATCGGTAAGACCTGTATAAGATGCTGATTCGTTTTTTTTGTCCAGTCAATTAACTTCTTGATGTCACCGATATCTCCTATGCCAAAGCTTTCTTCGGAACGAAGAGAAAATACGGGAATGACGGTGCCACAGGCTTTCCAGGCAAGATCCGGAGTTCTTAGCGGATGGTTGTTGGCAATAATACAACTGTTATCTATTTCCGGAGGGTGGCTTATTATCCGGTTTTCTCCTTCTTCCCAATAACATATTTGTTTTGTATTGCTGTCTATGACAACAAATTTGTACTCCAAAGGAAATGATATCTCATTGGAGTCTAATTCTATTTCCCAGTGTGGGAATTTTTCATCGGATAGATATAGTGCGTGATTGGTGTTCCAATTTCCAAGAAAAGGTTGATTTCCTGTGATGGCGACAATTTGTTCCGGCTTTGTCAGGGGAGCCGGTAAGCGCAAGGAAATATTGTTTTTTCTATCAGAATTATCGATTGTTTTTCTGAGCAGTTTGTTTTTATGCCTGGCAAAAAGATTTTTTGTAAAAGCTGACGTGTAAAATGCCCGTTCTTCAGGCTCGGATAACCAATAATCGTATAGATAATAAGATTTGCATTTCCGGTCAAACAGGATGTGATGGGCAAACCCGCTATGTTCGGATGTACGGATCCCGTTTATATCTTCTATCAGATAATTGTATTTAACTTCTTTGATCGAATCCGGTAAGGAAATTTCCAATTGCCATTCGTTCTCATTATGGTAGTGCATTTCTTTTGCTGCGCTTAGGATATTAGCGCCAAGTTCCACACATGAACCGACAATGAAAAGCCGTTGTCCCCATGTGGTGTGATATTTCAGATTAAAAGTAATTTTCATTGATTGTATATCATTTGATAATGCAATGATATGGATATTTTGCTAGTTGAACAAATTTTTTCAAAAAAACAGAGAATTTTATCAACGTGTTTGCTGCGTAAATAAAAAGATTTCACGAAAATAGAACGTGAAATCTTTTTACCGCCATCATTTTCAGGCAAACCACCTGAAAATGATTAAAGCGGATTTAAAGTTAATGTGAAATTTGTATTTTTAGGTTAGTTAGCTACATTTCGATGCTCCGCAATTTGTACAGATCAGGCATCCTTCCTGATAGATCAAGGTTTCGAATCCGCAACTCGGGCATTTCTGTCCTTTAGCCTCAGATCCGTCGGGGAGATATTTTTTCAAAGCGCGTTCAACGCCGTTTTTCCACGTGTTGATGCTTTCATCATCAAGCTCCATTCCTTGTACGAGCTTGATTACCTGATCAATAGGCATCCCGTAGCGTAATACGCCGGATATTAATTTAGCATAGTTCCAGAATTCCGGATTAAATTTTCCATCCAGCCCTTCGATTGTTAATTTGTATCCGCGCTTGTTTTTAAACTGGAAATCATAATGCTTTCTTCCGTTTTCATCATAACTTTTGATGATGGAGCCTTTTAATACGTTTTTGGGAAGCATGATTCCTTCATCGTCATCTGCAAGACCGGTGAATATTTCATAGGGCCGGCCGTTCAATAATCCGACAAAAGCAATCCACTTGTCTTTATTATTCTGAAATTTCACAACGTCCGCTTCCAGTTCCCGTGGACGCTTTGCCATAATGATCGGCGGTTCCATACAGTCGCTGTCTTTCTTTTTCTTTTTGTCTTTTACCGAAACGAGTACTCCGGAGCGTGAGCCTTCCCTGTAAACAGTGCATCCTTTGCATCCGCATTTCCATGCCTGGATATACAGTTCATTGACAAGCGCTTCGGATGCGTCGTTCGGTAAATTAATCGTAACGCTGATAGAGTGGTCAACCCATTTCTGTATGCGTCCCTGCATGGTCACTTTCTGTAACCAGTCCACATCGTTAGATGCCGCTTTGTAATAGGGTGACTGTTGTATCATGTCCTGAATCTCTTCTTCCGTATATTTTTTTATAGGAGAAAAGCCGTTGGCTGTCATCCAGGTTACAAATTTATGATGGAACACGGTGTATTCTTCAAATGCATCACCGGTTTCATCAACGAAGTCCACACGTGAGTTGGGGTCGTTCGGATTTACTTTGCGGCGACGTTTATATACGGGCATAAATACAGGTTCTATACCGGATGTTGTTTGTGTCATCAGACTGGTGGTCCCGGTCGGGGCGATGGTAAGACAAGCAATATTCCGACGTCCGTAAGTCGTCATCTCTTTGTATAAATCGGGATCAGCTTCACGCAGGCGATTTACAAAAGGATTGTTTGCTTCGCGTTTTGTTTCGTATACTTCGAATGCTCCGCGTTCTTTCGCCATCAGAACGGATGACCTGTAAGCCGAAAGAGCTAATGTTTTCTGTACTTCTTCCGCAAAATCCGTAGCCTCTTCTGTTCCGTAACGCAGGTTTAAGGCGGCCAGCATATCGCCTTCGGCAGTGATGCCCACACCGGTACGCCGTCCCTGGAGCGTTTTTTTCTGAATCTTTTCCCAAAGGTGGAGTTCCGTATGTTTTATTTCTTCAGATTCGGGATCGGAATTGATTTTTTCAAGAATCTTTTCAATCTTTTCCGCTTCGAGGTCAATGATA
>JAITVS010000108.1 GCA_031285685.1 Tannerella sp. | reverse complement strand
AATTGATTGTGCATTTTACGGTATATTATTTGATAGTAGTTATGGGAAAGTTGCTTCATTTATGCCTGAAGAAGGATATTCGACTTTTCTTAGCGGAAAGGTTGTTGATATGTTGTATTTTCCCCTTATCAAAACAACATGGCCTTCCTGGGTGCCGGTATGGGGAGGACAAGAGTTTGTCTTTTTCAGACCCATCTTTAATATAGCAGATTCTGCTATTTGTGTGAGCGCTTTCATATTGCTTATATTTTACAAACATTCTTTGTTTGCCAGTTTAGCGAAAGAAAAGAATACGGATGACGAATAGATTACGTATATATAGCATTTTGGTGTTGATCTGCGTAGCAGCTTCTTGTAGTCGGGTTCCTAAACATATCATTTCCGAAAAAAGAATGAGAGCTGTGTTATATGATATGCAGATGGCGGAAGCTATTGTTGAGACTAATAATGAGTCATATAGAACAAGCGACGAGAGACAGGTGGTTTACAACGCCGTTTTTGCCAAACATCATGTTACACAGGCGGAGTATGATTCGTCATTGATCTGGTATGGGCAAAACATGGATTTGTATATGAGTATATATAAACTTGTTCTTAAAGATATAAATGAAAATATAGCAGCGATGGGCGATGTCAAACCGAATCCGTTGTCCGGTGAAGCATCGGCCAAGGATTCGATAGATATATGGATTTATAATCGTAGCTATATTTTTAAACAGGAACGCGTATTTAATATATTGACATTTGATATTGCACCTCAAAAGCCCTATTCTTCAGGAAGTTCTTATGTGTTTGGTTTGTCTGTATGGGGTATGCCTCCCGGCTTGAAATATAATCCTAAAATCCATATAAGCGCTGTACAGACGGATACGATTATTTCCGTCAATAAAGAAATTACGGGCGACGGCTACTATGAGGCAGTTGTCAGAACGGTGGATGCCAAGCCGGTTTCGCGGGTTTACGGATATATCTTAATGAATGATTCCGAAACATCATATCATCATATATACCTTGATAATATTCAACTAATGAAGTATAATTTCGGTTCAAAAGCTCTTACGGCTCCGCAAACGGATTCTATACCGACTTCTCCTCCTGATGGGACGGTTAACTAATGTTTTTTTCAGCGGCTACGCGTCTGAATTCCGCGCAAATAATGGCAGTGGCAGTGGCAACATTCAGAGATTCTGTAGTAGTCTGTCCCGGAGGATAAGGGGGGATGTATAATCTTTCACTTATCAGGGTTTCGATTTCCGGACGGATACCTTTCCCTTCGTTTCCCATTATGATAATACCATTCCGGGAAAGTTTTTTCTTATAGATATTTTCTCCATCTAAAAATGTGCCGTAAACCGGAGATGTTTTGTTTTTCTCTATATATTCATCCAGATTTGTATAGTGAATATTCACATGAGCGAGTGCTCCCATGGTAGCTTGTACTGTTTTGGGGCTGAATGCATCCGCGGTATCCGGACTACATACAATGTGCTTAATACCGAACCATCCTGCCAGACGTATGATCGTTCCGAGATTGCCCGGATCCTGTATACTGTCAAGGGCAATGATGAGCTGTGATACGGGATTCGCTTCTTCCAGCAGGTATTGCGGTTTTTTGAATACTGCCAAAACATCTTGTGGTGTTTTAAGAAAACTTACTTTTCGGATATCGTTTTCTTCCGCAAGAATAAGTTCTTTTGCCGGAATATCTCCCTGTGTGGCCATCCACGATGTATGGGCTATCAACCATTCACATTCAAACGCATGTAGCATGTCGGCAACAAGTTTGTTTCCCTCCGCAACGAAAAGATTTTGTTCATCGCGAATTTTTTTCATTTCCAAAGCCCGTATTTCTTTTATTTTTGCTTTACTCAACATGAAAATTGTTGTTTTAGGGTATCAAATGTACGGTAAATAATTTATTTCAGCTACATTTGCAACGCAAAATCTGTATTTTATGAAGCTCTGCACAAGGATATGTATATATGTGTGCTGCGTGGTATGTTTTATATCGTGTAGTACGACAAAATATGTCGGTGACGGGCAATATCTTTTGGATAAAGTAAAAATAAAGACAGATGATCCGAATGTCAAAGCTTCCGAAATGAGACCGTATCTGCAACAACAGCCAAACTATAAGATTTTCGGTCTGCTTAAATGGCCTTTATATGTTTACGATTGGTCTGGTGCTGATGAGAAAAAGTGGTTGAATAAACAGCTTCGCCGCATGGGCGAACCTCCGGTTTTGCTTGATTTGGATTTGGCTGAGCAATCAATGAAGCAGTTGGAGCGTTATTTGTCCAACCGGGGCTATATAAATGCACAAATTGCAATGTCGGTTGATACAACCAGGCGAAAGAAGGCTTTGCTGGAATATGAGGTAACTGCTAATGAACCTTACCGTGTTTATCAGTATCAGACGTCTATAGATGATTGCAAAATTGATAGTATAGTACATCTTGAGCCTCCCCGTCGCTCGTTTTTGCGGTCTTTATTTAGTTCATATCCGAAAGAATATACATCACAGATAAAAGATAGTATGTTATTTGACCGTAATATACTGGATAAAGAACGTCAACGGATAACCACTCTTTTAAAAAATCATGGCTACTATGCATTTAATCGTGATTATATCGGCTACAGGGCGGACAGTTCTTTCCGGAGTAATCGCGTAGATCTGGATATGTACATTAAACCGCCGGATCATGTAGTAACGGAAGATGAATCGAAAGAGCCCCGGCATCGCCGGTATTATATTAACAGCGTGAAAATTCTTACGGATTATGATCCGCTTGATCCGGATATAACAGGGGACAGCTATTTTGTTACCGACTCGGCAAAATCCCGTGGCGTATCTATTTATTACGGGGCCGGCGGACAGAGTATACGTCCGAATGTATTGCAACAAAGTTGCTATCTGATTCCCGGAAGATTATATAGTGAACGAAGCGTAGAACAGACTTATACATCTTATTCGGCCCTTAAGGCGCTTCGCTACATGAGTATTAAATTTGATGAATTCGAAGATGCCGATACGATGAGACTGAATTGTACAATCTTAACGGCCCCGGCAAAAAAACAAGGCGTACGTTTTGATGTGGAAGGAACAAACTCGGCCGGAGATCTGGGTTTTGCTTCATCTCTGACTTATCAGCACCGGAATTTGTTTAAGGGATCAGAGCTGTTCTCGGCAAAAGTACGTGGAGGATATGAATATCTTTCGTCTACGCAGGATTATGGAAACTACTGGGAATATGCTGGTGAGACATCTCTTCATTTTCCCCGCTTTTTGTTTCCGTTTATAGGTGATGATCTTCGCCGTAGGCTTCGTGCCACAACAGAGTTTAAGATGAGTTATGATCAGCAGCGTCGTCCGGAATATCACCGGTCTATCGTTTCCGGAGGATGGATATATCACTGGCAGCACCGTATCAATACGCTCGCACGTCATACATTCAAGTTGTTGGATGTAAACTATGTTTTTTTGCAGGATATAGATGAAGATTTCAAAAACAGCCTCCCGGAAACGACTGCTTTGTATAATTATTCAAATCAATTCACCGTCAGTATGGGATATGCTTATTCATTCAATAACTATGATCCGATGGAGCGGGGCAGGAATACTTATTCTTTTCGTGTAGCTTTGGAGTCTGCCGGAAATCTGATGTATGCCATGTCGAATCTTTTCGGAGCGGGGAAGGATGAAAATGGACAATATAGCCTTTTTGGCATCAATTATTCCGAATTCCTGAAAGGAGATATTGATTTTGCCCGGAGTTTTACCATTGATGCCCGGAATTCTGTTGCGTTTCATGTTGGATTAGGGGTCGCTTATCCTTTTGGTAATTCGAAAGAAATACCATTCGAACGGCGTTATTATTCCGGTGGCGCTAATAGTAATCGCGGGTGGAACGTACGTACGCTTGGTCCCGGAAGTATGATGACGGATAGTACCACTTCGTTTGTTCATCAGGTAGGGGATATCCGTATGGATGCCAATCTTGAATACAGAAGTAAATTGTTCTGGAAATTTGAGTTGGCATTTTATGTTGATGCAGGCAATATCTGGACTATCCATAAATACGACTATCAACCCGATGGGAATTTTGATTTTGGTCGTTTTTATAAAGAGATAGCCGTATCATATGGTTTGGGATTGCGTCTCGACTTTGATTATTTCCTGATTCGTTTGGATACCGGTCTTAAGGCTTATAACCCCCAGGAAAGGGGATCCCGGAAATGGGCGATATCGGATCCGAATTTTAAAAATAATTTTGCCTGGCATTTTGCCGTTGGATATCCGTTCTGATTTTTATGAATACATTCGTTTTTTGTGAAGTAAATGTAAAACAATTTAAATCTTCTTTAATGTTGAAAAGTATTAACTGTTAAATCAGAGAAAAGCTTTGAAAAGTGGATTTTAATTTGTTTTTTTGCAAACTGAATTGACCTGTGATGAAATTTTGTAAATGGATGTGAAATTTTAAGTTAAATATGAAGAAGATTAATTTGTTTTTTATGAAGAGCCTGTTGATGGCTTTTGCATGTGTTATGTTTGCTGGTTGTGATGAGTCCAGCTTAGAACTGCCTTATTATCCGCTTGCGCAGGTATCTATGTGTGAAAGGGATTCGGTGAAAACTCTGATGACATATGGAGGCCAGGGTGTGTCGGAATACAGTTTACTTGAACACGGTTCCCTGATATGTACAGCGAATGTAAGATATTCTGCGAGCAATATCCATTGTACAATTAAAGGTATTTCTTATGATATTAAGTTAGCTAATACGAAGGGAGCATGCCGTGTGGAAGAGGTATTAGCAAAAATTAATGGTGCCCAATTGTATCGCGTACTATACTTTTATGATGAGAGCGGTCGTTTGAAACAGGCATCTATAGAAGGGGTAAGTACTCAGCAGGTTTATACACATTATACATATGAAGGAAATACGATCATTATAGATGATGTCGGTATCGAGTACAAGATTGAATTGTCATCTGAAGACAATACAGGAAATGTGTGTAATGTACTGGATTATGCCGATGCTCCGTATACATCCAATTATGTTATTAATCCGGACTTGTACTTTCTGAATATTTATGGTACGCCGGTAAGTAAACTTCCCCGTGGGCATGAAGTCGCATTTAATAAAGAGAAGTTGTCCCGTGTCGGCAAATATTATTATGAGTATTGTGATTAATGCGATCATCTAATTTACATAAAAAGAAAGGGCAAATTTTAAAATTTGCCCTTTCTTTTTATTATTTCGGAATAAATTATTTTTTGCGGTTTCCGTAGCGACTCATGAATTTATCAACACGTCCTGCAGTATCGACCAATTTGGCTTTTCCTGTATAGAAAGGATGCGAAGTGTTGGAAATTTCAAGTTTAACAAGCGGATAAGTAACGCCGTCTAATTCAATCGTTTCTTTTGTGTTGATAGTCGAACGTGTAATGAATACATCATCGTTTGACATATCTTTAAAAACTACCTGACGATAGTTTTCAGGGTGAAGTTCTTTTTTCATTGCTTTATTTCTTTAATTTGTTATTATCGCTAAAAAATAAAATATCCTCTATTTTGGGTCGCAAAGGTAATAATTAAAGTTGAACATACAAAAAAAAATGATGCATTTTGAAAAAAAACAATATTGCTATACAAAATCGTCCGTATATTTCTTATCTTTGTAGCTCAAAAACGAATCACAACATTTTTAAATACTGAAAACTATGATCAATTACAAAGATTTAGGATTGGTGAACACTCGCGAAATGTTTGCCAAAGCAATGAAAGGGGGCTATGCTATTCCAGCCTTCAATTTCAATAATTTGGAACAAATGCAGGCTATTGTACAAGCTGCAGTGGAAACAAAATCACCTGTTATTCTTCAGGTATCAAGCGGTGCACGTAAATATGCCAATCAAACCTTGCTTCGTTATATGGCAGAGGGAGCTGTTGCTTATGCAAAAGAACTTGGATGTCCTAATCCTCAGATTGTTCTGCATCTGGATCATGGAGATACGTTTGAATTATGCAAAAGTTGTATAGACATGGGATTTTCGTCGGTAATGATTGACGGTTCACATCATTCGTACGATGAGAATGTGGCATTGACTAAGAAAGTCGTTGAATATGCCCATCAGTTTGATGTAACTGTGGAAGGCGAATTAGGTGTGTTGGCCGGTATTGAAGATGACGTGGTTGCCGAACATCATACTTATACAAGACCGGAAGAAGTTGTGGACTTTGTAACTAAAACAGGTTGCGACTCTTTGGCTATTTCTATCGGTACTTCTCATGGCGCTAACAAATTTAAGCCGGAACAATGTACACGTGATGAAAATGGTCGTTTTGTTCCCCCGCCATTGGCATTTGATATACTTGAAGCCATTGAAAAAGAGTTACCAGGATTTCCTATTGTACTTCATGGGGCGTCTTCTGTACCTCAGGAAGA